>JAILDJ010000076.1 GCA_024689505.1 Clostridiales bacterium | reverse complement strand
CTTTTTGGCATCCGGGAACAGCCAGGACCATGGCTGCAAGTACGATCACCGCATATATTTTCTTCATTATATGCCTCCGCTTATATTTTACAGACATAGAATAACAGATTACAATGCACTTTGCTAATAGTTATAATGCATATTTTGGTATTCTATTTGGGCATATCTCGAGTCTTCGGGCTTTATGCTGTATGCTCATATTCTTGGGACATCATGCTGCATAATAGATCTTCGGAACCTATGTTGTTTTCGGAGCATAGAACAAAGCACCTCGGTCAAAAGATACAAACAGTGAGGAAAATCACATCTTCATAATTTGGCTTATTATTTATGAAATCAATGACGCTGATCATTGATCGTCAGTGGAAATATCTATAAGTCATACTACTTGCCACACATTATGTTCTATTATTCGATCTGCTTAAGTCCGAACGTAATGGATTTGGCTTGTTACGTTCTATTGTTTGATTCGCTCATGATGGAACGTAATGAATTTGGCTCATTACGTTCAATAATTCGATTCGCTCATGACAGAACGTAATAGAATCAGACACATTACGTTCTATAGTTTGATACGTTCATGACAAAACGTAATGAATCTGGCTCATTACGTTCTATAATTCGACTCGATCATGACAGAACGTAATAGAGCCATATAGATTACGGTCTATAATTTGATCTGTTCAAAACAGAACGTAAATGGACAGATTCCTTACGTCTTATTTTTCAGTTAGCTCAAAACAGAACGTAAATCAGCAAACTCCTTACGTCCTATTCTTCAGTTAGCTCAAAACAGAACGTAAATGAGCAAATTCCTTATGTCCTATTCTTCTGTTAGCTCAAAACAGAACGTAAATGAGCAAATTCCTTACGTCCCATTCTTCTGTTAGTTCAAAACAGAACGTAAAACCCCGTGGGTTTCGCTTCGCTCCCACCCACTCAAAGATATTCGGACTTTCGTGCTTCGCACTTCGTCCTCATATCTTTGGCGCATCATATGAAAATATAAAAGCCCTTCTGCAAGCAGAGGGCTTTTTATGCATTGCGCTGGGCAATAAGTCTCTGTAGAAACCCCGTGCGGCTTCGCTTCGCTCTCGCCACACTCAAAGATATTCGGACTTTCGCACTCCGTGCTTCGTCCTCATATCTTTGGCGTGCCATATACAAAAGGAAGCCTTGCTGTAAACAGCAGGCTTCCTTTTTGTGCATGGCACTTGGTTTCTTACTTCAAGGTAACCTTTGCGCCGACGTCTTCGAGCTTCTTCTTCAGCTCTTCGGCTTCTTCCTTGGAAACGGCTTCCTTAACGACCTTCGGAGCAGACTCAACGAGTTCCTTAGCTTCCTTCAGGCCCAGACCGGTGATACCGCGGACTTCCTTGATAACTTTGATCTTCTCAGCACCGATCTCGGTCAGCTCGACATCGAACTCGGTCTTCTCTTCAACTTCAACAGCGGGGCCGGCGACAACAGCGACACCAGCAGCGGCGGAAACGCCAAACTCTTCTTCACAAGCGGTAACCAGCTCGTTCAGCTCTAATACGGTAAGGCCCTTGATGGCCTCGATGATTTCCTGAATGTTAGCCATTCTAATATTCTCCTTTGATTTTTTGTTAGGTTTTTAGGATCCTGAGGGTCCATACGGGAGGCCTTATTCTTCGCCGCCCTGTGCTTTTGCGATCTCCTTGACGACACGAGCGAAGGAAGAAATCGGAGCTTTCCAGCTGCCTAACAGACGAGACAGCAGGACTTCGCGAGACGGGATCTTCGCCATGACCTTGATCGTTTCTTCATCATAATAATTGCCGTCGATGACACCGGCTTTGAATGCCAGGTGCTCGTACTTCTCGACGAAAGCGTCCAGCTCACGGCCGGCAGCCGTAGCGTCTTCATAGCTGAATGCGACGGCGGTGGGGCCTTCCAGATGCTTTGCGAGGGGTTCGAACGGGGTATCCTTGATCGCGAAATTGATCATGGTGTTTTTGTAGATCTTGTAATCGACGCCGGACTCGCGCAGCTTCTTACGAAGTACGGTATCATCCGCAACGTTCAGGCCACGGGCATCTACCAGGACCATAGCGCTGGCCTTCTCGACCTTTGCCTTGATCTCATCAACGATCTTTGATTTTGCTTCGATCTTTGCCACTGGGTTACATACTCCTTTCGTAGATTTTTGCAGGAGTTCCGAAGAAAACAGCCTTCTTCCGAAGAAAAAGGCTGCATTGTATGACTCTACTTTTGCACCTCGGCAGGCCGCGACGGTTACGACACATACGGTGTCACCTGCTGTCTTCGGTTTTCCTTATATAGACTTCATGAGTATAGCGGACTATGTCTCAATTGTCAAGCGGTTTTTATGGCGTAAGCGGATCAGTCCTCAGCGCGCAGGGTGTTGACTTTGACACCCGGGCCCATGGTGGAAGCCATGGTGATGGAGCGCAGATACTGGCCTTTGGCAGCGGCCGGCTTCGCCTTTATAATAGCACCAATCAGAGTACGGAAGTTTTCTCCGAGCTTCTCAGGTCCGAAAGAAACCTTGCCGATCGGGCAATGGATGATATTGAAGCGGTCCAGACGATATTCGACTTTACCAGCTTTGATATCGTTGATGGCGCGGGTGACATCCGGTGTAACAGTACCGGACTTCGGGTTAGGCATGAGACCTTTGGGACCCAGAAGACGACCCAGACGTCCAACGACACCCATCATATCCGGGGTCGCAACGACAGCGTCGAAATCGAACCAGTTTTCCTGCTGGATCTTCTGGACCATATCCTCGGCACCGACGAAATCAGCGCCAGCGGCTTCTGCTTCCTTAGCCTTGTCGCCTTTAGCGAAGACCAGGACGCGGACGGTCTTACCGGTACCGTGCGGCAGAACGATCGCACCGCGGACCTGCTGATCCGCATGACGGCCGTCAACACCCAGACGCACATGTACTTCTACAGTTTCATCGAACTTGGCAGGCGCCATCTCAATTACCTTACCCAGCGCCTCAGCCGGAGTATACAGAGTCTGCTTATCGTACTTCTTCGCAGCCTCTAAATACTTTTTACCTTTTTTCATGAGTTATCCTCCTTGTGGTAGTACGGGAGTGACCCTCCCACAACGAAACCTTCAGGCCAGCGGAGCCTTACTATGGTTTCCAGATCCTGTGCCGGACCGGACGAACACGATAACGTCCGGGCCGTAATTACGGTCGATATATTTTAGTCGACTACGACTACGCCCATGCTGCGGGCAGTGCCAGCGATCATGCTCATAGCAGCTTCCAGGCTGCCGGCATTCAGATCGGGCATCTTGAGCTCAGCGATCTCCTGGACCTGAGCCTTGGTGATCTTCGCGACCTTGGTCGCCTTCGGGCTGCCGGAACCGGATTCGATACCGCAAGCCTTCTTGATCAGAACCGCCGCCGGCGGTGTCTTGGTGATGAATGTAAAGCTGCGGTCCTGATAAACAGTGATCACGACGGGGGTGATCATGCCGGCCGCATTCGCAGTTCTCGCATTGAACTCTTTCGTGAACTGCGCGATATTGACGCCGTGCTGACCCAGAGCCGGACCCACCGGAGGTGCCGGTGTAGCCTTGCCGCCCGGGATCTGCAGCTTGATATAGCCAGTAACTTTCTTTGCCATGTGTAATTTACCTCCAATAGTTTAGAAATCCATACGATTTTCAGCTGATCTTCGCGATCTGTCGGAAGTTCAGTTCGACCGGCGTCTCCTGGCCTCCGAAGAGGGTCAGGGACACGATGACCGTTTCCGTAGCTTCGTCGATCGAGGTGATGCGGCCGACGCCCGTGATGGGACCGTCGATGACGTTCACGCTCTCGCCGACTTCGAAGCGGACCTTACGGACCGTGCCGTGGATGCCGAGACGATCGATCTCCTCATCGGACAGCGGTACCGGATCGGATCCGGGACCTACGAACCCTGTGACGCCGCGGATATTGCGGACGACGTACCAGGTGTTCTCGTTCATGGCCATCTTGACCAGAACGTAGCCGGGGAAGATCTTGCGCTGAACGACGACCTGTCTGCCGTTGCGTTCTTCGATGCAGTCCTCCATCGGAACCGCCACTTCCAGGATCTGATCCTGCATACCGCGGTTATCGACGGACTTTTCGATGTTCGCTTTGACCTTGTTCTCGTAACCGGAGTAGGTATGCACCGCATACCATTTTGCTTCTTTTACTTCTTCTGCCATAGCTCTTCCTCGTTATTTAACAAAGATTCCCTGGATCAACGTGCGCAATTTGTAGAATACAAAATCGAACAAACCGATGATCGCAGAAAATACTGCGCAAAATACGATGACGAGTCCGGTTTTCTGAGCAAGTTCTTTCTTAGTGGGCCAGACGATCCTTTTCCACTCGCTTTTCAGCTCTTTCCATTTAAATGACAACGTAATGCCTCCTTCGTCAGACCTTAACGGGTCTCTTTATGAAGGGTATGACGCTGACAGAAACGGCAGTACTTTTTGGTTTCCATCCTGTCGGGGTGTGCTTTTTTGTCTTTCATCGTGTTGTAATTCCGCTGTTTACACTCTGTGCACTCTAACGTGATTCTAGTACGCACAACTTCCACCTCCATTGGTTGATCTTGTCGCATCTGCCTTGCAGGGCTTTGTCTTTCTGCATAGATCCGAGTATCGTATCCCCGGATCTCCGCGAGCACAAGGCGCTTACGCACCTTGCGCGTCGTACATTCGCACCCTTCGGGTGCTCATGTCCTACGCCCGCCAAGTGCTGAAGACTGGAAACGCAAACGCCAGCGCTTGCGTTTCTACTCTTCAGCGTTTGTCGGGCTCGCTGCGCAAAAAAAAAGAACCCTTCAGCGTTGCCTAATGATTGTAGCACGGGGGGGGTCATGAAGTCAAGCAGTTTTTTCGCTTTCCTAGGGGTTTTTTTCCTGAAAAGTCACGGTTTTCAGGGCCAAAGTAAAGAATCGGACCTTTCTGCCATGCAAGGCCGGCTCCAAAGTACGCGCCGCTTCCTCGATGGTACTGCCGGACGTATAGATATCGTCCACCAGCAGAAGATCGCCCGGCGGCAGCCTGTGTATGATCTCTTCCGCCTGCGGAACGAGCGCAAACGCGCCATGCATGTTCTCCCTGCGGGCATGGGAGGACAGTTGGTTCTGGGCAGCGGTCGCCCGGGTCCGCTCCAGTATATCGCAGACAGGGATGCCCGTCTCCCGGGACAAGGCCTGCGCCAGCACCAGCGCCTGATTATACCCGCGCGTCCGCAGGCGGCTGGGATGGATCGGTATCGGGATCAGACACGCGGCGTCCCGGAATGCATCAGGATCCTCCTTTATGGCCAACCTGGCATAGTCCGCCGCATAAGACCACTGATCCTCATACTTGAACCGATGGATCGACTCCCGGAATCCATCGGTATACCGCAGCAGAGCCCTGCCGGGTACCGTGGATCCATGCATGAGACAGGACACACAGACTGCCTCGGTCCCCGCTTCCTCCGGGACAGGACCCGAACATAGGCGGCAGCGGACGGGGCCGAAGCGATAGGGTTCCAGGCTGCACTCTCCGCAAAGTGCCGCTTCACTAAAGGCCGGCAGGATCTGCGCACAGAGAAAACAACGTTTCGGAAAGAGAATGTAACGAAGGACGGACACATGACCTCCTTTTATGTTTTAAGCAAAATCGTCGATCGAAAGGTTGTGGGACGGGGATGCGGCCAATCCGGCCGTTTCCTGCAGGCGTGTCTTCAACGCCGTGTAACGCACGGCCTGCGTATCGTTTTCCACCATGCGCTGGACCATGGACTCACTGCCCACGATGATGCAATAGCGGGTCGCCCGTGTGACCGCCGTATACAGGAGATTGCGGGTGAAGAGCACATCGGGACCGCTGAAGAGCGGGATCACGATGACGGGGCTCTCACTGCCCTGTGCTTTGTGGATCGTGATGGCGTAGGCCATCTCCAGTTCCTCAAGGGAAGCGTAATCATATTCGACTTCCCGCGACTCATCGAAGATCACGGTCAGACATTTGTCTGTCGGATCGATCGATTTGATGCGGCCGATGTCGCCATTGAAGACGCCTTCCCCTTCCTCGATGGGGTAACCATAGCGGTTCAGCACGCGCCAAGGCATATTGTAATTGTTGCGTACCTGCATCACTTTATCGCCCTCGCGATACGTCACGCCGCGGTACTCCATTTCATTCTTTTTCGCGCTCTTAGGATTCAAGGCATCCTGCAGCAGCGGATTCAGCGCTTCCACGCCCAGCATGCCGCGCTTCATGGGCGTCAGCACCTGGATATCCTCGGTGGGTGAGCATTTGGCGAATTTCGGGATCCGGTGCAGGATCGCGTCGACCAGCGTCGGCGGCACTTCCTCACGCAGCCGACGCCGCATCAGGAAAAAGTCTGTGCCCTGCCGGTTGAACTCCGGGTACTGGCC
The DNA here is from genome assembly GCA_024689505.1 of Clostridiales bacterium. Taxonomy (GTDB): domain Bacteria; phylum Bacillota; class Clostridia; order Lachnospirales; family Bianqueaceae; genus RUG159. Next base: position 3,926 of record JAILDJ010000076.1, on the reverse strand, counting down.
ATCATTGATGCGGTGGGCATTGAGGACGATATCGCTCTGCTCCGCCTGCCGGTAGATCTGACTGAGGCGCGCTACTGCCACTGCTTCGGACGCGATAATGTCACGCAGAACGTTGCCGGGACCGACGGAAGGCAGCTGATCCGCATCGCCGACCAGGATCAAACGCGTGCCTGGACTGATGCCCTTGAGCAGGCTGTGCATGAGCTGGATATCCACCATCGACATCTCATCCACGATGATGACATCCGCCTCCAGCGGATTTTCCTCATTGCGTTGGAACATGGCGCGGCCGCCGAAGGATTCTTCCGTATACTGCATCTCCAGCATACGATGCACCGTAGAAGCGTCGCGGCCGGTGGTCTCCGTCATCCGCTTGGCCGCACGGCCCGTCGGCGCGGCTAAAAGGACTTCTGCCTGCAGATCGTCCAGGATCTTCAGCAGTGTGTTGATGATCGTGGTCTTGCCGGTACCGGGGCCGCCGGTGATCACCTGCACACCGTTGGTCAGCGCAGCCAGGATCGCTTCCCGCTGCTCCTCGGACAATTCGATCTTCTCACCCGCCTCCGCATCTTTCAAAAGACGCCGGCAGAGATTGTCCGGATACGGCAGTGCCTGCTTCTTCAATTCCAGCAACCTGTAGGCCGTATCCGACTCCGCATTATAGTAGGAAGCTAAAAAGACACGATCCTGACCGTCCTCTTCCTTTTCGAGAACGCGGTGGTCCAGTACCAATTCCGTGATCGCATTGTCGACCAGGATACCCGAAGCCTCGGTCAACCGGAAGATCTTGTCCTCCAGAAGGCTGCGCGGCAGGAACACGTGGCCTTCCGCGGCCGCTTCCTGCAGCACGTACTGCACCGCCGCCCGAATGCGGAAGGGCGACTGCTCCGGCGTGCCCATCAATCGGGCGATCTGGTCCGCCTTGCGGAAGCCGATGCCGTGGATATCCTCGGCCAGCCGGTACGGGTTGGTCTCCAGGATCTGGATGGTCTTATCCTTGTACTGCCGGTAGATCCGCAGGCCCATGGACATGGGGATGTCATACTTCTGCATAAAGAGCATGGCTTCCCGCTGCTTGTGCTGCTCCGCGAACTGTTCCGCGATCTCCATGGCACCGTGCTTACTGATACCCTTGATCTCAGCCAGACGTTCCGGCTCCCGGTCCATCACCTCCAGGGTCAGCTCCCCGAATCGCTCCACGATCCGATGAGCCAGCGCCACGCCGATGCCCTTGATCACGCCGGACCCCAGGTACCGCTCGATCTGCTGCGCTGTCTTCGGCATGACACGCTCAAAAGACGCGACCTCAAACTGATCCCCGTAGATGCTGTGTACCTTCCAGGCCCCTTCGGCCGCAATGGTCTCCCCCGGCTGCACATCCGGCAGGATGCCTACGACGGTGATGCGGGCATTCAGGCCCAACTGCCCTCCGGACCGGCTCTTTGCCGGCTCCGCCCCTTCGACTTCGACCTCCAGGATGCGGTAGCCGTTGTCCTCGTTACTGTAGATCACCTCGGTGACAAGACCTGTGATCTGCTTTTCTGTTCTATCCAAGCTGATATCCTCTGAACAAAAGAGTGCAGATCGCTCTGCACCCTGTTATCAACAATATTTCTTCAATGCTTCCACACGGTCGGTCCGCTCCCAGGGCAGATCGATGTCGGTCCGGCCGAAATGGCCGTAAGCCGCGGTCTGCTTGTAGATGGGCCGTCTGAGATCCAGCGAGCGGATGATGGCCGCCGGACGCAGGTCGAATTCATTCTTTACGATCTGCGCGATCTCCTCATCGGGCATGATGCCGGTGCCGCGGGTATCGACCAGGATCGAGACCGGTTCGGCAACACCGATGGCGTAAGCGATCTGGATCTCCGCCCGTTCGCAGAGTCCGGCCGCCACCAGGTTCTTAGCCACATAGCGCGCCGCGTACGCAGCGGAACGGTCCACCTTGGTCGGATCCTTGCCGGAAAAAGCGCCGCCGCCATGGCTGGCGTATCCACCATAAGTATCTACGATGATCTTACGTCCTGTCAGACCGGAGTCGCCTTGCGGTCCGCCGATGACGAATCGCCCGGTGGGATTGACGTAGATGACAGTATCACTATCGATCAGGTTCTGCGGAATGATCGGCAGGATGACTTCACGGATGATATCCTCGCGCAGATCCTCGATCTGCACGGCTTCACTGTGCTGGCTGGAAACGACGATGGTCTTGACCCGGATCGGCGTGTCATCTTCATATTCCACGGAGACCATGGCCTTACCGTCGGGACGCAGATAGGGCAGGATCCCGCTCTTGCGGACTTCCGACAGGCGGCGGGTCAGGCGATGCGCCAACGCGATCGGCATGGGCATCATTTCCGGCGTTTCCTTGCAGGCGAAGCCGAACATCATACCTTGGTCGCCGGCGCCGAGCTGATCCTGCTCCAGGCCTGCCTTTGTCTCGAGCGACTGATCCACGCCCATGGCGATGTCCGGAGACTGCTCGTCCAGAGCCGTAAGCACAGCGCAGGTATCACAGTCGAAGCCGAACTTGGCCCGGTCATAACCGATCTCCCGCACGGTCTCACGCACGATCTTCTGGATATCCACGTAACACTCGGTCGAGATCTCGCCCATGACGAGGACCAGACCGGTCGTTACAGCTGTTTCGCAGGCCACGCGGGCCATAGGATCCTGTTCCAGTATAGCGTCAAGAACGGCATCCGAGATCTGATCGCAGATCTTATCCGGATGCCCTTCAGTGACGGATTCAGATGAGAATATACGTCTCAAAATTTATTTCCTCTTTCTTTCATTCGTGCGGCCTTGTTCCTGTGTGCGCACGTCACGCATACGGCCGCTGTCCAGCTGCTCGATGTATCGCCCGGTGCCGATGGCTACACAGGAGATCGCATCTTCAGCCACGAAAACGTCGACCCCGACTTTTTCCTGCATGAGACGGTCCATGCCGGCCAAAAGACTTCCACCGCCGGTCAGCACGATACCGTTCTCGTGAACGTCGGCCGCCAGTTCCGGAGGCGTCTGCTCCAGGACGTGACGTACTTCGTCGATGATGACGGTCAACGGCTCGCTGAGCGCTTCCGCGATCTCCCGCGACTCGATGACCTTACCCACCGGCAGGCCGCTGATCAGATCCCGGCCGCGCACTTCCATAGTGCGCCGCTCGGCTTTTTCAGAAGCCGCGCCGATGCGGATCTTGACTTCTTCTGCCGTGTGCTGGCCGATGAGGATATTGTATTTTTTGCGGATGTAACGCTGGATCGCCTCGTCGAAGTTGTCCCCCGCCGTTTTGACGGAACTGGAAACCACGACGCCGCCCATGGACAGCACGGCGATATCGGACGTACCGCCGCCGATGTCGACGATCATACTGCCGCGCGGGCGATTGATATCGATGCCGGCGCCGATGGCTGCCGCGATGGGCTCTTCGATGACATGCACCGGCTGTCTGGCACCTGCCGCGACCGCTGCGTCACGCACCGCTTTGCGTTCGACCTCGGTAACGCCGCTGGGCACGCAAACCGCGATGACCGGGTTGCGGAACCGGCGGCCGATGGCCTTCTGGATGAAGTATTTCAGCATCTTTTCCGCATAGCGGTAGTCTGAAATAACACCCTCTTTCAAGGGTTTGATGGTCATGATATGAGACGGCGTACGTCCGATCATTCTCCGCGCGGTTTCACCGACAGCCACGACCTGACTGTCCAGGTCCGTGTCGATCGCGAGTACGGAAGGCTCGCGCATGACGATGCCCTTGCCGCGGATGTAGATCAGCACACTGGATGTGCCCAGATCCACGCCGATACTGGTATTGAATAACATGCTGGTCTAAAGCTCCTTATCAGAGTATCACTCTCCTATTATAAGCATGTTGATCATGATTGTCAAAGTATATTTTAATCTTCCAGTATATGCTCCATACCCTG
>JAILDJ010000292.1 GCA_024689505.1 Clostridiales bacterium | reverse complement strand
CGCGTCGTACTCGAAGTTGGACATGATCTCCGTGTCCCTCTGATAGTATTGATAGGCCGCTTCCTTCAGGATACGGACCAGTTCTTTCATGCGATCGATATCAGACATGGTATCCCCTTTTATTCTGTCACTTTCTTCAGACCTGCCAGTTTTGCGAACAATGTCTTCTCTCCCACTTTGACGAATCGTACACGAACCTGATAATCCGCGTTGACGGATGTCACTTCCAGAACCGTACCCAGTCCGAATTTCTTATGCGTGACCAGATCGCCCACCGCAAATTGTTCCACCTGCTGCGGCGTCTGCTGGATCACAGGCTTTTCTCTGCGGATGGTACCGCCGGGCACATAGCGGTTCTGGATGCGTACGTCCGGCGTCTGTACGAACTGCCGCCGTTTGGGTTCCTGCACAGGTTCCTGATGAAAGAACGTCCTCTCAACGAGTTCTTCCGGCAGCTCCTTGAGGAATCGGGATGGCTTGGAGATCTGTTCGACCCCGTGTACCCTGCGGGACCCGGCATGTGTCAGATACAGACGGCGCTGCGCCCGGGTGATACCCACATAGCACAAACGGCGCTCCTCTTCCATCTCTTCCTCATCCTCAGCCATCATACTCATATAGCCTGGGAAGACACCATCCTCCATACCGCAGATGAAGATGATGGGGAACTCCAGGCCTTTGGCACTGTGCAGCGTCATCAGAGAAACGGCGTCCGCTCCCTCTTCGAAAGAATCGATCGCGGCGACCAAGGACAGTTCATCCAAGAATGCTTCCAGAGAAGCATCCTCGCTTTGCTCTACAAATTCCGCCGCACGGTTGGTCAGTTCTTCGATATTCTGGACACGGTCTTCATACCGCTCCTCATCCTCTTCTTTCAAGTAGGAATGATAGTCGGTGGTGTCGATCAGATAATCGATGAGTTCGGTCAAGGAATGTCCATCACGATATGCCCTCAGATCCTCCAAAAGCTCTGCGAAAAGATCCAGTTTCTTGGAAGCACGCTTCATATCCGTATCGTTCCTGCAGGCAGGGATCGCCTCGCTGACACCCATCTCATGTTCCAGGCAGAAGGCGCGAAGCCGCTCGGACGTGGTCGTGCCGATGCCTCGCTTCGGTACGTTGATGACACGTTCCAAGGCCGTATAATCCTTATCATTGACGATCAACCGCAGATAGCACAGCAGATCCTTGATCTCACGACGCTGATAGAAGGGGGTGCCCCCGTACAGACGATACGGAATGTTCGCGAACAGGAATCCTTCTTCCAGTGCACGGGACTGCGCATTGGTGCGGTACAGAATCGCGATATCTTTATAGGACATGGCTTCCCGGTCTTTCAGATCGTGGATGGTGCTCGCAACGAAAGCGGCCTCATCCTTCTCCGTACCGGCTTCATACACCGTGATCGGCCGGCCCTCCTCGTTTTCGGTCCACAAGGTCTTATCCTTACGGCCTTCATTGTTGCGGATGACCGCGTTCGCCGCCAGTAGGATCTTCTTCGTGGAACGATAGTTCTGCTCCAGCCGCACCACCATGCAGTTCGGGAAATCCTTCTCAAAATCCAGGATGTTGCGGATATTGGCGCCGCGGAATTTGTAGATACTCTGGTCATCATCACCCACGACGCACAGATTGCCGTACTTGCCTGCTAAAAGCCGGATCAGATGATACTGCGCCATATTGGTATCCTGATACTCGTCCACCATGATATAGCGGAACTTCTCCTGATAATAATCTAACACTTCAGGAAATGAACGGAACAGCTGCACCGTTTTGACGATGATATCGTCAAAGTCCATGGCCTGGTTTTCGAACAGCAGTTTCTGATACTGATGATAGATCATCGCGACCTTGCTTTTGAACGGGTCCGATCCCGCCATCTGCTCATAGCGGTCCGCCGTGATCAGTTCATCCTTGGCATTGCTGATCGCAGTCAGCAGTGCTTTCGGCGTGAACATTTTCTCGTTAAGGTTCAGGTCCCTCAGGATCCGGCGGATCAACGCCTTTTGATCCTCCGGGTCGTAGATCGTGAAACCGTTCTCATAGCCCAGTTTATCCGCATGGCGCTTCAGGATGCGGATGCATGCAGAATGGAACGTGGAGACCCACGCATCCTTCGCCTGATCTCCGATCAGCCGTTCTACGCGGTCCTTCATTTCCTTGGCCGCTTTATTCGTGAACGTGATCGCCAGGATATGGTATGACGGTACCATGATCTCCTCGATGAGATAGGCCATACGGTGGGTCAGCACACGGGTCTTGCCGGAACCGGCACCTGCCAGGATCAGCACAGCGCCTTCCGTCTGGAACACCGCTCTTTTCTGCATTTCATTCAGACTCTGATATTTATCCATGTCATTTCCTTTACTAAAAAAACGGCCATGATACGGTCATGGTCCGTTTATTCTTTTATAATACGCCCTATTGCTCCTGCGACTGCAGGCGCTCCAGCACGATATCGTACCCTTCTTCCCCATAGTTGAGCGCACGGCCGACCCGACTGATCGTGGCAGTGGACGCGCCGGTACGGTCGCTGATCTCCTGATAGGTGATACCTTCTTTCAGCAGAACGGCGACCTCAAGACGCTGCGCCATCGATTCCAGTTCGTGGATCGTGCAGATATCTTCGAAAAAGCGGGCACATTCTTCTTCATTCTGTAATGATACGACAGCCTGAAACAAGCGTTTCATATTCTCCGTATTCAATCTGCGGTTCATGTGGCTCTCCTTTTGTTAACGGTCGAAATAATGCAGGACCCCTGCTACTGCTACCGCTCCATCCGCGGCAGCGGTAATGATCTGGCGCAGTACTTTCTGAATGACGTCACCGGCCGCGAAGACGCCTGGGATGGACGTCATCATATATTCATCTGTGGCGATGAAACCTTGATTGCAAGTATCGACTTTACCCTTCAGCAGGCCCGTTTCCGGAACGACACCGATGGCCGCGAAAACGCCATCGACAGCCAAAGTCTCTTCTTTGCCAGCCCGGATCAGATCCAACTCGGTAACGAACATGCCGTCACCCTTGATCTCACGCACGACGCTTTCAAACAGAATGCTGACGTTATCCAGTTCTTTCAGCTTGCGCTGCAGGGAAGCTGCCGCCCGCATGTAAGGTTTCCGAACGATCACGTAGACCTGCTTACATGCCCGGGCCAGGTAAGCCGCATCTTCAGCAGCGGTATCGCCACCGCCAACGACAGCAACGGTACGGCCGCGGAAGAAAGCGCCATCACAAGTGGCGCAATAGGAAACACCGCGTCCACGGTATGTATCCTCTCCAGGCACACCCAGTGGCTTGGGAGATGCTCCTGCACAGTACAGGACAGCCTTGGCCTCATATTCTCCATTATAGGTCCGGACACGCTTGACCGTATCGCCAAGTTCCAGATCTGTGACTTCTTCGTAACGGATGTCGACCTGATGCTGCTCCACATGCTCGGAGAAATGCATCATCAGTTCCGCTCCGTTGATCTTGGGGAACCCAGGATAATTATCTACTTCGTAGGTATTGATCACCTGACCGCCGACGACACCGCGTTCCAGTAACAGAACGTCCAGATCCGCGCGGGATGCATACAGGGCAGCGGTCATACCGGCTGGGCCGCCGCCGATAATGATCAGATCATACATTCTCATACTCTCCTTCTGGTACTTCAGTCCGTGCTTCCGACAGCTGCACGGGCACTTCCAATTCCGCGTGGCTCATAGTTGAAGCGGAGAAAAACTTGTTGATCAACGAAGCATAACCGTTTTGGAAACCTTCATAGATCGCTTTTTGCGTCTCGTCCGGGACCACTCTGTCGGAAGAGGGTTCCACTGGAGCGACTGCCGTTTTCTGCAACGGATCGATGATCACGGCATAGCCTCCGGCTGCATCGACCATTTCTGCATTTACCTGTAATTCGTTCAGGCCGCTGTCCAGTGCTTCTTTACAGCACAGTTCATCGACCAGACAGGCCATATCATTTGCGTGATCCGCATCATATTGAGGATTGACCGGATCCGCATCGATACGCATGATGTAGGATATATAATGGATCTCCGAGCGGAACAGCTGGATGACTTCCCGCACCAGTCGTTCCATGCCCAGGGGATAGCAGATCCCTACCACTCGCTTGGCCAGAATATCCCGTCCGCCCTGGAAGAAACCGCGGCGGAAATCCTGCACCAGCTGATCGGCCATCGTATGGATCTGCTCATCCGAAAGGGATTTCATGTAATCACTGCGGCGGCGTGCGTCCTCTGACACATAGCAGCCCAGCGTATATAGATTGATAGGATCGGACCAGTCCAACGTCTCGATGATGTCCTTGCGGGTGCGGTTCTGGAAATCATACTTGATATGCAAGTATACTGCCATCTTTTCCTTTGCGCATCTCTCATACTGACTGTTCATGAGTTCGCGGATCTCCTCGACGGATATCTTGCGATCCTGATTCAGCAGTTGGAACAGGTTCAGGAACATTTCCTGGTTCCAGTGCATAGCAAAGCGCATGTGCCGATATGCACTGACGATGTTCTCGAACATGGAAGCCGCGACGGCGGACAGGATGGGGCCGCAGTCAGCCCCCAGGACCTTTGCGGCGAAAGACGGGTTCCAGATGGAACGCACATAACGTTCGGGCATGATCTCGGTATACAAACGTTCCTGATCGTGCTTGAGCTGTTCTTCAGATGCCAGACAGAAATACTCTTCGCCCCACTTCTGTTCGATGTCGATGCAGCTTAAGAGAAACTGAGCGACAGACCTTGCATAGCGCATCCTGGCTTCTTTGGGCCCTTTGTGGATCTTCATTTCTTTGGCGATCCATTCCAGCTGCTCGCGTTCTTTGTAATAACGCGCATCGGCGCGGGCATTCAAGAGTTTGTAATAGTATTGATCGTCGAACATAGGATATAAACCTTTCCTGATATAACAATAAAGAGTGAAAAACCTTTTGGTCCTTCACTCTTTAGTCGCTGGGCAAGAAGGATTCGAACCTACGAATGCTGGAGTCAGAGTCCAGTGCCTTACCGCTTGGCGATTGCCCAGTATCGCTGAAAGTGACTTCGTTCATCAACTCAGCATAAAGTATTATACTGCTGACTGATATTTTTGTCAATAGTGAATTTGGGGAATTTGTTTTAGTTGATGAAATCTTTATAGAGAGTCTGCCTCCAGGGTGGACGCCTTTGCGTAACCTCACCTCTACTCGGACTTTCGCTCCTGCGTCGCTTCAGTCCTCGTTAGAGGCGGGTTCCAAAGGGTCATTGATCTTTGTCCACAAGCCCTTCGGGTTTGTGATACTGATCTTTCTTACGGCATGCTTCGTGCTTCGCACTCCTGCATGCCTCCCCCATACTCGGACTTTCGCTCCTGCGTCGCTTCAGTCCTCGTATGGGGGCGTGTCACAAACTCTCTTCACCGCTTATGTGCAAGCACAACGCGGTGGAGAGAGTTTTTGACACTGTAAGAGTAAAAAAATACGGATCTTTTCAGATCCGTAAAAGTAGTCCATGTATGCGCAGCATGTCTGCGCATAAGCACTATAGAGATTACAGTGTCAGTATAGCATACTGTTTTTCACTTTGCAAGTCTTGTTTACTTGGTCAGGTCCAGCCAGAGGGCGGGTCGGACCGAGAAGTGGTCCTGGCTGACGTAACAGGATTGGTTGCCGTCCATAACTACGCCGTCGCCCATGACGCAGGCAACGCAGTCTTTCCTGGGTCCGGGTGAGCGGGTCCACCAGAAGATGCTGTTCTTGCCGTAACCTTCCAGTCCGCTGTACCAGGCGCGGTTCGCCACTGCATAAGCTGTCGGCTGTGTTTCGCGCATAGGGTCTTTCTGGTCCAGAGGTTGGTTCGTATATTGTTGGAGTTCCCTGGTCGAGAGAAGAAATACGTAATCATCGGTATCGTTGCCGCCATCTGTGCCCCATCGGACATTGTCTTCTGTCGTCAGGTGGCTGAGTGCGATCTTTTCACGTTCCTGATCCGTAAAGTGTCCCTGATAAAAGTCCTCGTTGAGCCAGGTACGAAGGGAGCATTCCTCCCACGTCAGTTCCGCCGGTTCGTAGTTATATTGTTTGTTTTCCAGTCCGTAGTGGCTGACCAAAAGAAGCTTACCGTCCTCCTTAGCCCATACGTCCCAGGCGATCTGCTCTTCTCCGTTAGACATATCATCGTCCTGTTCATAAGACCCAAAAAGAACGATATCGCCAACTGAAGCATTTTCCAGAGATACCGTCTTCAGAGAATCTTCTTCCTCTACAGGACGATGGAAATACAGCCACGCACCGATCGCCGCAGCGATGAGAACGACTGCGGCGATGATGAGGACCCATACTTTTTTCTTCTTCGTACTGCTTGCCATGATATTGCTCTGATTATGAATTTTCCGCAAGGATGCGCAGGAATTCTTCGCCTGTCAGCGTTTCCTTTTCCAACAGGTATTCGGAGAGTGCCTGGATCTTGTCCTTGTTTTCCAAAAGAAGGCTGATCGCCCGTTGATGCTGTTTCTTTACGATCGAAAGGATCTCCTGATCGATCTGGGTCTGCGTCTCCGCACTGCAGTTGGAGACCGGGCGTCCATCCAGATATTGGCTGGACGTAGATTCCAGGCCGACCATGTCGAAACGGTCTGTCATGCCATAGATCGTGACCATACGGCGGGCTGTGGTAGTCGCCTGTTCGATGTCGTTGGCGGCACCGGTCGAGACCTGGCCCAGCATGACTTCTTCCGCAGCGCGTCCGCCCAGAGATACCGCGATCTGATCCTCCATCTCTTCCCGGGTGACAAGGTATTTCTCCTCGCCCGGCAGCTGCATGGTATAACCCAAAGCGCCCTTCGTACGGGGGATGATCGTGATCTTATGCACTTCGTCCGCGCAGGGCAGGATATGTGCAAGGAATGCATGTCCCAGTTCGTGATAAGCGACGGAACGTTTTTCCTTCGGAGACAGGACGCGGTCCTTCTTCACGTTACCGGCGATAACCACTTCCAACGCCTCTTCCAGGTCCCACTGCTCGACCATCTTGCGGTTTTTACGGACAGCCAGCAGGGCTGCTTCGTTGATGATATTGGCAAGATCCGCACCAGACGCACCAGGTGTGGTCTTCGCGATTGCATCCAGGTTGACGCTGTCGGACATGCGGATCTTCTTCGCATGCACTTTCAGGATCGCCAGACGGCCGGGATAATCCGGGATCTCTACGATGACGCGTCGGTCGAAACGGCCGGGACGCAGCAGCGCCGGATCCAGGATCTCGGGGCGGTTCGTAGCGCCAAGGATCACGACACCCTTCGAAGAATCGAAACCGTCCATCTCTGTAAGCAGCTGGTTCAGTGTCTGTTCACGCTCATCATTGGTCGACAGCGACTGGTCACGGCTGCGGCCGATCGCATCTATCTCATCGATAAAGACGATACACGGTGCCTTCTCCTGCGCCTGTTTGAACAGATCACGGACGCGGGCTGCACCCATGCCGACAAACATCTGCACGAATTCAGAACCGGACATGGAGAAGAACGGGACACCCGCTTCACCGGCGACTGCTTTTGCCAGCAGGGTCTTACCCGTACCCGGAGGACCGACCAGAAGCGCGCCTTTCGGCATGCGCGCACCGATCTCCGTGTACTTCTGCGGATTGTGCAGCAGATCTACGATCTCTTCCAGGGATTCCTTTGCTTCATCCTCGCCCGCGACGTCAGCAAAACGTACGCCGGTCTCGTTCTCAGCATAGATCTTGGCATTGCTCTTACCAAAGGACATGGAATCGCCCATGTTTTTGGTAAGGCCCTTGGCCACGAACCGCCACAGAACGGCGAAGATCAACAGCGGCAGCACCCACTGGATCAGCAGGGACAGCCAGATATTCGTCTCGGTCTTGACACCGGTATACTCCGGCACATTGTATTTCTCGATATATGCAGTGATCGTGGTCAGATCTTCCGTCGGGTCCGTGATGTAGATCTTATATTCATCTCCCTGGACCTTAAAGTTGATCTCTCCACTGCTGGTATCGATCTCGACCGCGGCGACTTTACCGTCACTGACCATGTTCTTGAATTCACTGTACAGGACCTCTTCGGTCTGCATGGAATTCATGAATCGATTGATTAGGATCATCAGCACGATCACGACGACGCCATAAATGATCGCCGCTTTTATTTTCTTTTTCTTTAATTCGTCATCATTCAAAGGGGTGCACCTCCTGAAAATTTCCCTTTTCTGATCCGCTCCCGATACAGGATCAGGACACGATCATACACGATATCGCACAGGATGACGGCAGCCTGTGTCATCAGCCATATCACGATCAATAGATGCCTGCCTTCGCCAGCTTCCAAAAGGATCTGAGGAAACAAAAGCAGCAGCGGCACAAAATATAGATTGAACCCGAGAAGTTTCACTGCCCATAGCAGCCAACGGGACCAGCGGCCCTTGAACTTCTTCTCAAGGAATTCTTTCAACAGCACATACAAGCCCATGCCTGCGTAGGAAACGATGTACAGCGGCTGTGGGCACAGGACCAGCCCCAAAAGACACGACGCGACAAAGAAGATGGCGCCGTCGCGCAAGCCGCTTTCCAGCACCGCGATGCCTATGACCAGTGCGGCCACAGCAAGGAAACTGAGACTGCTGATATCCAGGACCGCAGCCAAGATGATAAAGATCTGGTTGATGGCCAGCAACAGCCCCAATAGTGCGATCTTCCTGCTCTTGTTCAGCAGCATCGGATCAGATCGCCTCCCATGCATTCGCACAGGCTGTCCAGACACCACAGTTCCATACAGCAGTTGCAAGGATCATTGTTGCTTCCATTGCCGCGGTACTGATCCTGCCGCTGTTGATAGTTATTATAGTTATTGTTATAGTTGTTCTGATAACCCTGGTTGCTATAATTCCCGCCGAATCCAAATGGATCGTATGTACCGGACTGATTGCCGCCCGACTGGTAGGAATGCGGACGCCCGGAAGCACGCTCCTGCATGACCGTGTCGTACGCTTCCTGGATCTCCTGAAAACGTTCCTGTGCCAGTTCCGCCAGGGGATTGTCCACATGAAGGTCCGGATGGTACTTCTTCGCAAGTTCACGATATGCCCGTTTCACTTCATCATCCGAAGCGTACGGATTGACTCCAAGAATATCATAAGGATCTTTACTTAACATCTTTTGACCTTTCTTCATTGTCCTGCCCGGGAAGCCCGCTCCAGACGCCTGCGTACAATATATTGCGCAGGATCTCAGCGTCGCGCAGGACCGGTAATGTTTCAAAACGTGCGGCGCACTCTGCCATACATGTCGTTAAAAGCACTTTTGCTTCCTCCGGTGAAGGCGCCTGCTCTATAAAGGGATTATAGGAACCATGTTTGCGATCTTTCTCAAGATCAGCCAATGCATCGGCCAAATAGATGAAGCGGCCCATATGGAACCCCATCTCATACAGCGTTTTCTGCCACGCATCATCTTTCCAGCAGAAGATGCGGCCCAAAAGTGTACCGAACAAGTCGGCCGCCTTTTCCGGATCCAGCATCCTGTCCTGCTCCATCTGTGACAGTTGTTTCAGGCAAGTACGTACTGTCTCCGCCTGTCTGGGATATCGACTGATGACTCTGCGGGCTCTTCGCTTCAGTAATTGCGACAGCGCCAGACCTTTAGGATCATGATCGTCACGCCAATCATCCAGCTGTTTGTAATAGGCCAGCAGGATGTTCATATCCGCGCCGTAGGCAGTGGCTTCGCTGGAGATGAACTCTCGCTTCGTCAGCGGATGCAGGCCGCAGCGCCCTCTGCGCGCATTCTCTTCCGGCTCGTAAAGACTGTTCAGCAGCATGACCAAAAAGGTCATGTCGTACGTCAATGTAAGTTCTCCACTGAGCCCGTAGGAGGATTTCAACTGTCTGCACAAGCCGCAGTAGAACGCGCGGTATCTTGTGTATTCCCGCACCTTCAGCTCCGGTTTTAATATTCTGATATAACCAAACATGCTTTATTTGATTCGAGTACTGCGACGTTTGCTCTTGTTCTTGCGATTGCGGATCTCTTCGCGGTTCTCTGCCCACTCGCGCTCCTGCTCTTCCCGCTTTTTCTTCTCCAGATATTCCTGCTCCATTTCGGAGGTAATGACCGGTGCGTATACGGTAGCCTCGTTGAGACCTTCTACTTCATCGCCATGCTTATAAGTACCGGAATCTCGGACCTGGACACGGTTGTTGGTCTTCTCGACCCGTTCCTTGATCGTGCCGCGGATCTGCTCTTTCTTGCTCCGCCAGAAGAGTCTTTCTTTATAGTTGCCGCGGCCTGTGACTTTTTCACGGGTCAGACCGCTTTCTTCAAGCAAACGTTCGAAGATCTCCTCTTCCTTCGCCTCACCCAGATCCCACTGTTCCAGGATGGGGATATAAAAATGCTTGATGCGGCGCGGACCGATCTGCACGGCTTTGACCATCTGCATGGATACGAACGGACTGACTTTGCCGCGATGATGATGGAATGTGATGGTACCATGCGCTTCCTGACCTTGTACCTTGTAATAATGGATCTCGTCGAGGCCGGAAGTATCACCCTTGATCAGCTGACGGCGCAGCGTACGGTGATCCTTGATATAGTTGCAGGTAAATTCCGCCGTCTGGTTCAGCCAGCGTCTATGCTTCTCGGAGAAGATCTTATAGCCCTGGGACATAGCCCTGAAGGAAGGGATCAACAAGAACAGCAGAACTTCCACGATCCACATGATGAGCAGCGGCACACCCGCGATCTTGGTACCGCGGACCGTAAAGAAGCCTTCCTTCATGATGGTGATCATGGAATCCTTGAGCTTTACGGGATGCAGCAGCAGATACAGCCACTTTTTCGGCGTTTCCAGGGTGATATGTTCCTTCCAGAACTCAGCCCTTGGGAATTCCCAGGCATCATGCACCAGCACAACATACAGGATGCAGGCCGCATACAAGGCGATCAGGATCAAAAAGAAACTGAGCCAGAAGGCTTTGCCCGGAGAACGGATGCGTCCTGTTTTGACCAGGCCGTGCATCCAGCCGGACAGCAGGATGAGCACGCCTATGAAGACCAGGATGCGCAGTCCCATATTCGGCATGAGGTTCATGCCGTACAGATAGCCGGTCAACAGCACCAAAGCACCGATCAATCCAAAAAGGATCATGCCTATGACGCCGAAGAACGGTGCTTTTCCTGAAGGTTTGTATTTATTATTTGCCATGGATATCCAAACTCCTCATAAGATTTGTATACAGTAAATTTGATTATATCATAGTTTCTTTAAAAAATAAAGACCGTTTAGTTCATGATCTTCTATGGATATCAAACCGAGGATATGCTATAATCAAAAATAAAGTATACACTGTAATCATGTCTAAAGTATGAACAGAAAGGAAACGATTCATGATACGATTGGGTGCACAGCTATATACGATCCGGGATTTTACCCGGACGCCTGAAGATATTACTGCGAGTTTACGTAAGATCAAAGCCCTGGGGTTCGATGATATCCAGATCTCCGGCTTCGGTCCTATGGATCCGCAGGCGCTGGCCAACCTCGTCCACGAGCTTGGTCTCTACGTCTGCTGCACGCATAGTCCTTTCGACCGCATGCAGAACGATCTGGATCAGTTGATCTATGAACATAAGCTCATGGGATGCGATACCATCGGTCTGGGCATGATGCCGCCGAAATACCGTCGTTCTCTTGAGGCGCTCAAACAATTCGTCGCTGACACGCGGGACATCGCTGCCCGCATAAAAGATCAGGGCATGCAGTTCGCCTATCACAACCATAACCTGGAATTTGAGAAGTGGGACGGTGTCCTGCCCATGGATTATCTGATCGAGGAGACGGATCCGGAGAACTTCCATTTCATCCTTGACACCTTCTGGATCCAGATGGGTGGTGCAAGTCCCGCGCAGTACATCAGCAAGGTCAAGGATCGGATGAAAGTCTGTCACTTCAAGGATTTCGCTGTCATTGAGCAGAAACCCGTCATCGCCGAGATCGGCGCCGGCAACATCGACTTCACAGAGTGCTTCCGCGCCTGCGAGGACGCAAATGTACAGGATATCGTCATCGAACAGGATACCTGCAGCCGTGATCCGTTCGACTGTCTGGCCTTCAGCTTTGAAAACCTCAAAGCGATCGCCGCCAATCATTGATTTTGGAGGTCTATCATGGAACAAGTACGTTTTGGCATCATTGGTATTGGTAATATGGGTTCCACACACTGTGCCAGCTTCATGGCAGGTAAAGTGCCTGAAGGAAAACTGGCCGCTGTCTGCGATATCAGCGAAGAACGCAGGGATTGGGCCCGCCGCACGCTGCCCGCGGATGTAGAGATCTTTGAAAACACCGATCAGTTCTTCGCCGGGGCAAAAATCGATGCGGTCATCATCGCGGTCCCCCACTACTTCCATCCGCCGCTGGCCATCGAAGCGCTCGGCCGCGGACTGCATGTCATCTGCGAAAAACCCGCCGGCGTCTATACCAAGCAGGTCAAGGAAATGAACGCGGCCGCGGACAAGTCCGACCGTGTCTTCAGTATGATGTTCAACCAGCGCACCAATCCGGTCTATCAGAAGGTCAAGGAACTGATCGAGTCCGGCGAACTTGGTGAAATGAAGCGTGTCGTATGGATCATCACCAACTGGTACCGTTCCCAGAGCTATTACAATTCCGGTGGGTGGCGCGCTACCTGGTCCGGTGAAGGCGGCGGCGTTCTGCTGAACCAGTGCCCGCATCAGCTGGATCTTTGGCAGTGGATCTGCGGCATGCCTTCCCGCATCCGTGCGTTCATGAGATACGGTGTCGGCCGTGATATCGAAGTCGAAAACGATGTCACCGCCTATGCGGAATATCCGAATGGCGCCACCGGTTTGTTCATCACCTCCACCCATGAGACCCCGGGTACGAACCGTTTGGAGATCTCCGGTGACAAGGGCAAGATCGTGGTCGAAGATGATACCATCACCTTCTGGCGCAACCGCGTAAGTGAAAAAGAGTTCAACGAGACCTATACCGGTGGGTTCGGCAATCCGGAATGCTGGAAGATCGAAGTCCCCGTCCATGGGCCGAATCCGCAGCACGTCGGTATCCTGAACAACTTCTGCTCCGCTGTTCTGCATGGTACGCCGCTCCTGGCACCTGGCCAGGAAGGCATCCGTGGGCTGTCCATCTCCAACGCCATGCATCTGTCCTACTGGACCGATCAGTGGGTCGATCCGAGCGATCTGGACGAGGATCTGTACTATGAACTGCTGCAGCAGAAGATCCGTGAGTCCCGCTTTGTCAAAACCACTACAGAAACTACTTTGAATACCGAGGGATCCTATTGATATGAAATCCTTTACATGCGCTGTCATCGGCCTCGGCGCCATCCATATGAACCATGTGCGGGCGATCCAGGCGCTACCGGACTGTCGGCTTGCCGCGGTCTGTGATATCGACGAGGAAAAAGTCCAGGCTGATGTACAAATGCTAGGCTGCGCCGGCTATACGGATTACCGCACCATGCTGGAACAGGAAGATATCGATGTAGTCCATATCTGCACGCCGCATTATCTGCACGCGCCGATGGCCATCTATGCATTGGAACACGGCTGTCATGTACTTGTTGAGAAACCCATGGGCATGAACAGCGTGGAGACTGCCGCCATGATCCAGGCTGCGGAAAGATCCGGCAAGCAGTTGGGCATCTGTTTTCAAAACCGATATAATCCCACCGTGCGCCGTATCCGTGATCTGATCGATCAGGGCGTTTTGGGCAGATTCCTTTCTTCCAAGACGATCGTCTCCTGGAACCGCGATGCATCTTACTATGCGCAAGGTGCCTGGCGCGGCACCTGGGCGCAGGAAGGCGGCGGCGTCCTGATCAATCAGGCCATCCATACCATGGACCTCACACAGTGGCTGGCCGGCATGCCCATCGACGTGCAGGCTCAGACCTCCTGTTTCCGCCTGCAAGGTGCGATCGAAGTCGAGGATACGGCCCATGGTTATTTCCATTATGCCGACGGTGCTTCCGGTGTATTCTATCTCACTAACGCCTTCGGCGCGGACGATCCTGTGGAACTGGATCTGGTCTTTGAGAACGCGACGCTCCGTCTGAAAAAGGATCTGTCCATCCAATATGTTGATGGATCCGAAGAACACATGGATGATCAGTCGCTGGTCTCCGGCGCCAAAGGCTACTGGGGCAACGGACATGCCACGCTGATCCGTGATTATTATGCATGTTTGGATGAAAACCGGCCGTTCCCCATCGATGGACCCGAGGCTGCGAAGATCATCAAAATTCTGGACGCGATCTATCGTTCCGCCGCGACCGGCAACCGCATTTCGATTTAAGGAGGTCGTATGGCATCACGTTCGCATAAAAAGCGACCCAGCCGTCGTCCCTATGAAGTATCCGACAAGGAACTGCGCCGCAACAGGAAACGCATACAGAATCTATTCAGTCTGCTTCTGATCGTGGCGTTCATTGTCATTGTGATCTTGTTGCTCAAGGCGATCATGCACGGCCGCGCCGACAGGACGTCTTCGGAAGGGCCTTCCCTGCATGAGCGGTTGAAAGCCGCATTGAAGTTCGCCGAAGGTCCACCTCCGGAACCGCCGGATACCTTTGAAGGGCTGCTGGATATCAATCAGGATACCATGGTGATCGATCAATATTTCACTTATGGTACCCACTTATACTTCTCCGGATCGTACAACACACTGCCCCAGGTCGTACAAGCGGAAGCCGTGGTACGGCCGATCAATGAAGCGCTGGATGTCGGCGCCTGGACCATGTGGCTGGAGACTGATGAGGAAGATGGCGGTGTTACCCATTTCTGCGCAGCCGACGGCATCACCACCGGACCGGATCTGGATCAGATCCCGGCGGGCAAATACGCGCTGCTCATGAAACTGACCGCGGCTAACGGGGACGTGCAGTATCGCTTTATCAAAGATGAGTCCCACAACCAGCCCTTCGATTACTACACCGTGACCCGCAATGGATCCAATCGCAAGATCCAGATGAAAACGATGACGGATACGGTGCACGGCTTCACTTTCTTCGGCATCGAAGTCGAAGAAACGGAACTCCCGGAAGATATCTATGACTTCGTGATCGATCCCGGTCATGGCGGTACAGATGAAGGATGTCTGAGCCGTGACGAGAAGGTCAAAGAAGCCGATCTGGTACTGGAGATCGGACTGAAGACCAAGGAGCTGCTCGAAGCCCATGGATACAAGGTCCTGATGACCCGTGATGGTACGGAGGATCCGTCCGAAGAAATGGCTTATACCATGTATGCCGAAAACGGCCGCGTCAATAAAGCCTGCCGCTCCCGTGCCAAAATGGGCCTGAGCATCCACATCGATGAGTCTTCCTACGATTCGGAACGTGGTTTCAGCGTCACAGGTACGATCCGCGACGATTGGTCCTTCAACTTGCCGAAGAAACTTGTCTCCTCCATCCGCAACCATACCAAAGCCGTATTCTGGGATGAAGAGGTCGGCAATGTAAAGGATGGCATCTACTATGGTGCTTACGATGGATTCATGGTCGATGGCACCTTCAATAACCGGGATGCTTTCTACATGATCCGCGAGCTTGGCGGCGTGGCCACCGGCGCCATGTATGATGGCAATTACGAGTATTACGTTGGAGAGAATCAGTTCCGCAACTCCCTCCAGGGTGTAGAGTGTGACCTGGTCACTCTCGGGTTCATGACCAATGATGATGATCTCAAGGACATCATGGGCAATAAAGATACTTATGCAGAGGCCTTAGCCGAAGCACTTGACAGTATGATCCGGGATGCCCCCATCCTCTCATTGGAGACCGCGCCAAAGGCGATCCCATCCGCACAGGCAAGACAGGCGGAAAAAGAAGCCAATGGTGAAAGCACAGAAAGCACAGAACCTGACAAATAAAGGCTCAAAGATAGAACACGCCATCTGTAATTTCATGCCCTATCATTACAATAACATTCTGTATTTGATTATCCTTTGCAGGTAATCTCGACTTGGTATGCTGAACGTCCGCCTCGTCTTTTACCTGATATTTATCACAACCGGTCAGTTACCAGGTAATCTCAAAAACCTTACCTGATATTTCTAATCATGATTTCACTACCAGGTAATTTCGCTGCTGTTTTGGCCGCTAAAGCCATTTTGTTACCTGTTTTTTTAACCACATTTTTCTTCGCCCTGTAAACCGTTGTAATTTCGTCGATTTTTTACATGGCAGAAGAAAGATTCGTTTTAGAATACTGTAGCCTTTTTTCTTTTACAGTATTTAAAGACAGACCTTGAAATTACCATGTTATTTGCGTTTTACCATCACCCGAGTTGACTAGACAAGAAAACACCCTTCGAAGTCTGAATCCATCAGACTTCGAAGGGTGTTTAGCGTTCCTAAGGTCGTACGAAATCACGCAAGCGCATTTCGTACGACTCTGGAACGCTTATTGCTCATCCCGGTCTGTAAGCCGAGTTCTGTCGTGGACGGTCATCTATCTTGGGCCTGCGTTGCCGCAGGTCTCACGCGACCTACCCGGAAGCACGACGGGCAGCCGTATCACTTCCTGTTCGGTCTTGCTCCGGATGGAGTTTACAGAGCCCTTCCTGTCACCAGGAAGGCGGTGGGCTCTTACCCCGCCTTTCCACCCTTACCACGCGAACGTGGCGGTTTATTTCTGTTGCACTGGTCTGGGAGTCTCCTCCACTGGACGTTATCCAGCATCCTGCCCTATGGAGCTCGGACTTTCCTCACAGGCGCCCTTTCGGGTCCCCGCAAATGCGGTTTTTGCCTTGCGCGACCGTCTGACCGGCTTGAGCACGCAGTATAGGATACCACAACCGCGCATAAAATACAAGGAGCAACTTTATACTTGACAAACGTCTGCGATGCGATATAATACTGACTTGGAAAACTGAATATCATAAGAATCGACAGGGGTGCTGCGTGGCTGAGATGGGTCTTCGGATCCAAACCCTTATACCTGATACGGATAATACTGGCGTAGGAAGTCTTCTTAACTTGTAAGGTACCGCATGTCGATCAAACATGCGGTTTTTCTATTTTTTGCAGGACTTGAACATACAGTCCCGCGATCATAGGAGGTCTTTCACTATGGAAAACAACAATGTCTCCCGGGTCAAGATGCTGGTCGAATCAGCCGTTATGCTGGCGATCGCTACGGTCCTCAGCTTTCTCAAGCTGATCGATCTTCCCTATGGCGGTTCCGTGACCATCGCTTCCATGCTGCCGATCATCATCATTTCCTACCGTCATGGGATCCGCTGGGGTCTTTTGACCGGATTCGTCTATGGCATCATCCAGCAGCTGCTCGGGCTGAACACCCTCTCCTGGGTATCCACCTGGCAGTCGGTCGTCGCCGTCATTATGCTGGACTATATCCTTGCTTTCGCCATGCTCGGTTTCGGCGGTCTCTTCAGAAAGAACAACAGCCAGCCATTGGGGATCCTGTGGGGTGCGCTTTTGGTCTGCGTGCTTCGCTATATCTGCCACGTGATCTCCGGCGCTACGGTCTGGGCCGGCCTGTCCATCCCGACCAACGCGGCACTGATTTATTCCTTCGGTTATAACGCCACCTATATGATCCCGGAGACCATCGTCACCATGATCGTAGGCTACTATCTCGGTTCGATCCTGGATTTCCGCAGAGACCGTGTCCGTCCGTACCGGGGCAGCAAGGGTTCTGTGCTGTCCATCTTCCAATGGCTAGCCGGCCTGGTCCTCGCCGCGGGTCTTACTGCTGATACTGTTCTTGTCTTCTCCAAACTGCAGAATGCAGAGAGCGGTGATTTCGATATCACTGGATTGACTGCGGTCAACTGGACCGTCATCGGTATCATCAGTGCTGTCGCCGTCGCGGCTGCTGCCATCCTTTTCCTCCTCGCGGCACGGAAAAAGAAGGCAGAATAAATATAAAAACCGGCAAGAGCATCCCTGCATTCGGGATGCTCTTTTTCATTTGGATTACGACCCTGAAACGGCCGAAAAGTTGACAAAATCGCATTTTGAGGGTAAAATGCACCACCGGGCTCGAAAACGAGCCCTGAAATCTCAAAGAAAAAGAGGAATATCCATGGCAGACAATAAGACCATGATGCAATATTTTGAATGGTATCTCCCGAATGACGGTCTTTGGTGGAAGCGATGCGCAGCCAAGGCACCTAATCTGAAAGCGCTCGGCATCACCGACGTGTGGCTGCCCCCTGCGTATAAAGGCACCTCCTCCGACGACGTCGGATATGGCGTCTATGATCTGTACGACCTGGGCGAATTCGATCAGAAAGGATCCCTCCGGACCAAATACGGGACAAAAGAAGAATATATCGAAGCCATTCAGGCATTTCATCAAGAAGATATCTGTGTGTATGCGGACATCGTACTCAATCACCGCATGGGCGGTGACGCATTGGAAGAAGTGACCGCAGTCCCCGTCTCTCCAGAGGACCGCAATCAGGAGATCGGTGAGGAACAGACGGTCGAAGTGTGGTCCAGATTCACTTTTCCTGGCAGAAACGGCAAATATAGTCCTTTCGTCTGGGATCACACGCACTTTACAGGGACCGACTGGGACGAATCTTCCCAGGAAAAAGGCAAGATCTACCGATTCACCGGCAAGAATTGGGATCCTGATACCGACCAGGAATTTGGTAATTTCGATTACTTGATGGGCATGAACGTGGATACCGACGCGCCGGTCGTGGCTGAAGAGCTGAAAAAGTGGCTCGAATGGTATCTGCGGGAAACCGGCGTGGATGGGCTGCGTCTGGATGCGGTCAAACACATCAGCTTCCCGTTCTATCGCAAACTCCTCTCTGAAGTACGCAGGGAAATGAGCGGATCCTATCCCGCCGTCGGCGAGTATTGGAGCGGTGACCTTGGGCGCCTCTTGTACTATCTGGATTCTGTGGACAATGAGATGTCCTTGTTCGACGTTTCCTTGCATTTCAACTTCTTCCACGCGGCAGAGGCCGGTGAGGAGTATGATCTGCGCGGGATCTTAACAAATACACTGGTTTCGGAGCGTCCGGAAAATGCCGTCACCTTTGTGGACAATCATGATACACAGCTGGGTCAGAGCCTGCAGTCCTTCGTCCAGGATTGGTTCAAACCACTGGCCTACACCTTGATCCTGCTGCGTCAGGAAGGCCAGCCTTGTGTTTTCTATGCAGATTATTACGGGAACCCTTCTCACGACCGTCCCTTGGTCCCCAACCTGGGCAAATTCATCAAGATACGGCATGCCTATGCCTATGGTGCGCAGGAGGACTATTTCGAGAACGAGCACTTGATCGGATGGGTGCGCCAAGGTGATGAAGCACATCCCAACTCCGGTATCGCCGTTGTTTTGAGCAACAAAGAAGGCGGCACGATCCATATGAAGATCGGTACCGCCTTTGCAGGAGAATCCTTTTATGACGCAACAGGTCGTTGCCCTGATCCGGTCGTGATCAACGAGGAAGGGTTCGGCGACTTCTCCGTGGAGGAAAAGACCGTTTCCGTCTGGGTCCGCCGCTATGCGATGGAAGACCTGACTGTCAACGAATGATCCGCGTCATTCTCTGATCATCAATACCTTGCCGACTGACTGTTTATCATTCCGCACCGCCGACATGGCTTCCTGCATGTCTTCCAGTGCGAATCTATGGGTGATCAACGGTTTGACGTCGACCAACCCCCGCTCGATCAGATCGATACACAGGGGGAAGAACAGCGCTGGCGTGGCGTGAGAGAAGCGCAGCTGCAGCCGATGGAAGTGCATATAGTTGATGTCCAGCATGCATTTGCTCTCCTCCGGTGTCTTTGCGATGCCGATCACGGAAAGCACCCCGCCAAAGGATGCGATGGAGACCGCTTCCGGCACGGTAGACGGCGGCGTGGTCACAAGGACCCGCTGTATGTTCCTGCCCTTCAAAGCTTCCGGCACGGAGACCTGATCTGTGAACAGCACTTCATCCGCACCGTAGAAATAGGCCAGTTCGATGCGTTTCTTGGAATGGGCATGGGCCAGGACCGTGATGCGTCCCGCACCTTTCAGCCGGGCAAGCCGGATTGCTAACAGGGCAATAGGCCCAGCACCGTATACGACCACCTCATCCCCTAGCTGGATATCTGCAACCTCCACCAAGTCCATTGCGACACCGAAGGGCTCGATGATGGCACCTTCTTCAAAGCTCAGCGAGCGGATGGGCACCAGGGCTCTAGCGCTGACGACGATCTTTTCCGCAAAACCTTCATAGGGCGGCACATATTTATGATCGCAGAGTTCCACATGGCCATTGCGGCAGGCCGGGCAATCCCCACAAAACGAGGAGGACTCCATGGCGACACGGTCACCCACACGAACGTTGGTCACATTGGCGCCGACTGCTTCTACGATACCGGCCAGTTCATGGCCAAAGGAGTGATACACAGTTGAGGACTGGGCTGCGTTCACGTCAGAGCCACAGACCCCGCAGACTTTGATATCCAGAACGACTTCATCCGCACTGGGGGCTTTCACCTCCACATCGCGGATCTCAACCAAAAATGGTGCTTTCAGGAATGCTTGTTTCATGTTGTGTACTGCTTTCATTTTCCATACCTAGGTCGCAACTGCTTCTGTTGTACCATATTCAGGAGATTTAATCAAGGCTGGAGATTCCCATTGACAGGCAGAATCTTTTGTATACAATTTTTTATAGTTATGTCTCCTGGTTCTGCTCTGCCCTGTATATATAGTGCGAGGCTCCTGAGCGCACGGTCATAACGGAGCAAATCAAACTGCAAAGGAGAAACGATCATGGCGAATGAAGAAATGAAGTCCTTACAACTGGAAGAACTGGAACAGGTTGCCGGTGGATTGCCGCTCGGCCTTGCTGATGATGCGAAGCTGGAACTTGCAAAACTCAAGAAATCAGGATTGGCCCGGCCTGAAGCTGTTCAGCAGCTTGTCAATACTTCTACTACCAACATCTTTACCGGTCTGGCAGAAGACATTTTTCCGGTTCTGATCAATATCTTCCGCTCTCAGCTTGCAGCCCCACTGGCAGACAGACCTTCCGAATTAAAAAGCCCTCTCGTTTCAAAGCTGTACGAACTGATAGATAAGGAATGGGATGCACTGTAAACGATCAAACGCCATGCTGTTGCATGGCGCTTGTTTTTTCATGTACAAAAGACGATCAGTCTTGTTTGCTCTCTTCCTCGGCTTGGGCCTCTGCCGCTTCCACAGCGGCTTTTTTCATGCTATGCTTTCGGTTCTTCTTTACGATGATCACGATCACCACGATCAGAATACCGAGCAGGCCCAGGAACAGCCATTCCTCCACGAAGAACAGCGCCACGTCCTGACAGAATTCTTCAAAGGCATCAAGTCCATCCCGGAACGCCATACGGATGCGTTCACCAAAGGTATACGGCTCATTCTGAGAAGGTCTATAGACCTTGATCTCCTGCACTTCCAAATAGATGGTCGACATCAGAACGTCAGAATCGATGTCTTCCCGCTGATTGTAGTAATACTGCAGATCAGAATTGAGCCATGCCAGCCGGTCCTGGATCTCCAGTGTTTCGGATACGTTCTCTGCGCTCTTCAGGAGCTCCATCAGGGTTTCACGTTCCTGCTCATAGGCCTCGATCTGCGCTGTCAATTTAGAATACTGTTTGGTCATGTTGGTGACCTGGGAAGACGCGGACCGCACCGCCCAGCCGGCATCTGAAGAACAAAGCGCGTTGTACACCGTTTCATACTTATCGTACGGAACACGCAGGGTGAAGGAGCCATGTGTCGTAGTGTCATACATATTTTCAGACATACTCTCCACTACGACGCCATTCGCCTTGATCACTTCGAAGATCTGGGCCTTGTGTGCCTTATATTCTCTTGTTTCCAGGGAGATATTTGCGCTGTAGACCAGTTTTTCTCCTTTTTTGATAGCTTCCTCATCGACGTTTACTGTGTCATCCTCATGATCAGCCGTCGCTGTGGACTTGGAATAGCCGTTCATGTCGGCATCTTCCTCATACTCTGCTTCCTCCGCCATGGCCGGTTCCTCCGCATAGCCCCCATTCCAAGCGGCAGCAGATTCATCGTAGCCATATTCCCTGCGGTCCGCGGATTTGCTGTAGCCGTCCGCTCTGCTTCCGATGACCGCCACGACCAGGACCACGATCAGGACCACATTCACTACCAATGACACGATCGTCCAGTTGAATCTCTTTTTCATTGTATTTCCCTCCCCATCGAATTGGTTCTCTGCTCATAAGGACGCAAAAGCATGCGATCCGTTGCATAGGTTGATACACTTTTTTCATTTTATAGTCATTATATACCCAGGAGCATAACGATTCAACAAGTCTCTTCCACATCTGTCATCGTCGCTTGCGATATCATGTTGAGGATTGCATTCCGTTCCATAGCATGATATAGTGTCACATATCAACAAAACTAGAAAGAGGATCCTATATTTTGGCAAATTATCTTGTTACCGGGGCCAGCGGCGGCATGGGTTCCGCCATCATCCGCAGACTGGTCCGAGAGGGGCATTCCGTCTGGGGCATCGACCGGGTCGAACCTTCACAGGTCCTTGGCTGGCATTTCATTTGCGCGGATATCACCCGAAGCGATGATCTTCAGGAAACTTTTGATATCGTCCGTGCGGAGACCCGTTACCTGAACGGGATCATCCATGCGGCCGGTTTCTACGACCTGGATTCACTTGTAGAAATGCCGGAAGACAATTTCCTGCATGATTTCGATGTCAACCTGTTCGGCATGTTCCGCATCAATAAAATGTTTCTGCCGCTGCTCTCCGCCGGGGCACGCATCGTCATCATTTCCAGCGAACTGGCGCCGCTCCATCCCCTTCCCTTCACAAGCGTATACGCGATCACAAAGGCCGCTGTAGACCGGTATGCTTCAGCCCTGCGCATGGAACTGCAGCTGCTCGGACTCCATGTCATCACAGTACGTCCCGGCGCTGTCAAGACTGCGATGCTGTCGGATTCCACTGAGAAACTGGACAAGTTCTGTGATACGACACGGCTCTACTCCTTTGGCGCCGCACGATTCAAAAAGATCGTCCACATGGTCGAATCGCGGCATGTCTCTCCGGAAAAGGTCTCTAAAATCATCCTACAGGCCTTGGAAGCACCGAAGCCGCGTCTGACATACAATATCAATCGGAATCCACTATTGCTGCTGTATCAGCTGCTGCCGACCAGGCTGAAACTGTCGCTGATCAAAAAGATCCTGGAAGAGTAAGACCCTTCGGGCTTCCTGCCTGAAGGGTCTTTCCTTGTATCCGTATTCAATCCCGCGGACCTTTTTCCAACCTGTAATACCGGGTCTCCGTAACGTCGCCCCAGCCACCGACATACTCGTCTTTTTCGACAACTGAAAACTTGCGCGTCTTAGGGTCATCAAAATAAAACGTGAACTCACCGAATCTGATGCCGACAGCCTCACTATTTCCGTTGAACAGTACGTCTTCGGGCCGGATGCTGAACCTGTGATACTCTTTATCTTCACTGGTATCGATCCCGCCGTCAGATACCGCTTGGCAGCGAAAATGAAGCCAAGAAAAGATGTGCCATTGATTTGCAACTTCTGATGCGCGCATGCGCAGATCATTCATATCCATATGAACCTCACTTTCCAACAGTTTCCTCAACAAACATCCCGGTCAGCCGTGGTACTCCGAACCGACTGGTGAAAAGATCGCATTTACACAAAAACTCATAAAACACATGATATCCCTGTCCGGACAAAGACTCGTAGTTGCCCTGCCCCTTGGACAGGATCACATCTGATTCATCCAGGGCTTTCCGGGCATCTGCAGGCATCATATCATAGATGGTGCCCGCGATGGCTTCTCCATTCGACAGGATCTCTGCGACGTCTGTCAGGCCTGCATAGGCCGCGTCTTCAGGTGTTGCATCGTTTAGCACGTTTTTTCCACGTACCAGGGCTTTGATCCTCAAATGCGGGAATCGCTTTTTGACCTGCATCACCATCAGCTTATCCAGCACGATCTCCCCACAGTTGTCACATAGCAACAGGAAGCTCTTGCCTGCGGCACAGGCCTTAAGAAATGACTGATACGTCCGCCGATCGTCCTCCCGCATCTCTGTATCCGCAAACAGGGACAGAAACTCATCCCGATCCACATGGTTCATCGCGCCGAAATCGATATAATTGCCGAGTCTGGCCATGACGAGTGCTTTTGCAAGCGGATCCTCCGCCTGTTCGATCTCTTCCTGCAATATGTCTTCCATGCCCAGGACCAGATCGTTGTACTGTTTCTTGATGTCTGTATAATCCGCGCCGCAGCCGAAAAACTTCTCATGTACCTGGTTGAACAAATATACCATATAAGGGCTGGTGTCCGTTTCCTTCCGATGCTCCAAAATGTCCCTGATCTGCGCAAGATAAGCCGGATCCTGACTTATGTTCTTTTGTTTGTCATACAGACATGCCGCACAACTATTCGATATTCGCGTGACGTTTCAGCTCCTTTCACGACCTTTTGCGAATTTGATGGTCCCCGGATCTCATCAATTAGTATAGTGACAGGCATGTGAGCCTATGTCAAGACCTTTTAGCATCCCATCTTCCGAAAATTCATTTGTTGTAAGCATAAAATCCCCGAAAAGCCTTGCTTGTTATCACGTTATGTGCTATAAACAGAAGTAATAACCATATTTTTTACTAAATTTTGTACGCGTTTTAATAGTATTGAAATTAAAGATATGCTAATAAAGCACGTGACAGATTTTGAAACAGAGGGGATAAAGTATGGCAAGTGGGGAGAACAAATGGTATACAGGCAGTCCTGAAACAGACGGATTTTACCTGGTTACCGTACAATGGATGGGAAGACGACTCGTCTTTGTAGACAGGTACACTGAGATGCTCGGCTTTGAGGAATATCATGACGACGTTCTGGCATGGGCTTATCTGCCAGAGCCGTTCAGAGGATGAGATCCAAAGATGATATCATAAACAGTGTACCCGTGTGATGCATAAAACTCCCGTATCTTCATGATGCGGGAGTTTTGCTATATATGAGGAAGACAATTCATACAGCCGATAGATCTTCCGATACATCGGGCCGGTGAACAATAATTTGAAGATCCTCTTCTCCATCGGTCTCAATTCTGCCACAAGATGCTCAGGTGTAAACGAATGTTCCTGAATCAGCTGCAGATCTGTGCCGCGGATGATATCCTCGATCCGGTCGAAACCATACAACCGGGTGACACCGACGTCGTTCACCGGATTCTTGTACTTGGAAGCTTTCGCCCCGAACTGTGTATACACGTCCATCAAAACATACAGATGCGTGTATTTGCTTTTCAACGTATGGAAGAATTGCTGCAGCTGCGCTTCTGACAGGTACATGCTCAACCCTTCAAGAATGAGGATCGCCGTTTCACTGTCCGGCAAGGTTTCTAACTCTTCCTGCCTGGAAGCATCCAGCGCCACCATATGATAGTTTCCGGTTTCTTCAAAATACTTCTTTCTCGCTGATAGGACTTCAGAGAAATCACAGTCGATCCAGGTTCGATATTCTCGTCTGACCCGCCTGCATCGGCTGTCGAGCCCGCAGCCGATCTGCAAGACCAAGGCCTCGGGATGCGCTGCAAGCATTTCATCGGTCCAATCGTCAAAGACGCGGGCACGCATCGCCATGTTATAGGCAAGCCATTGGGACGCTGATTGGCCGCGGATGGGAAAGCCTTCTTTCTTCCAAATACGCTCCGCATCCGGATCGTGCAGAATGATCCCCTGCTGACTGACCTTGGCCTTCCCGTATAAGGGAATGAAAAGCGTTCGATTGACTTCATTCATAGGATCACTGCTTCCTGCTTGATGCCACAACACTCGATCTTGACTTTTACAGGTCCACTTCCTGTCTTTCTCAGGATCGCCAGCGCACAGCCATCGGTCAACGTCGTACTGCTCTTCTCAAAGCCATGGTCATGGCGGGCCTTTTCGCTGCCGAAGCCCATGAGCGCAGCGTCTCCCTCGATATCCAGGCATATCTCAGCATTAGAGAAGACGCGTCTGCCGCATGCATCCTGAAGCTCCATATTGATAAAGCAAAGTTCCGTTCCTTCTTCACATGCTATCGCAAGAGCGGCTGCCGGACCCGTCGTCGCAAGCTCCGTGCGGCCGATCTCTTCTCCATTCTGAAAGGCCACGGCGACCAGTTCTCCCGGAACATATGTCGTCTCATACTGCACTTCGAAGGAGGTCTCTTTTCCACAAGCTTTCCGTCCAAGAGACTGACCATTTTGCAGCAATTCTATTTCATCTCCTCCGGCGTAGACCTGGATCATGATCGGCTGATTCTCCTGTCCCGGCCAGGTATAATTGAAAACACAGTCCGTAAACTGCCACGGTCCGAAATTGCGGTCGACACCAAAACGCGCCGGATCCTGGACCGCGATCACCGGTCCTTTTTGAAGGCCGAATACGATCTCTCTGTAGAAAGAGGCAGGCCTGCGAACACCGATTGCAGACAGATCTCCGCCCTGACTGACAAGATTCGGGAATGGTGGCATGACTTCACCCATGTAATCCCATCCGGTCCAGGTAAAATCACCCAGGACGGCACTGCACCGGCTGATGACGTCCCAGTTTTCGGCGATCTGCTTTGGGTAGGTCTCGCTGCCGACCATCACCCGATCCGGATACCGTCCGGAATCCGCCAGGTAGCGGGCCGTCATGTAATTATATCCCAGCACATCCATGGTGCTTTCCAGTTTCTCCAGGATCCCGCTGATGATCGGATGCTGGGTGATCTCCGGCATATGCATAGCTAAAGCAGCCATAAAGACATTGACGTCGCCCGGTCCGGGACGATGTCCTGTGATATCTTTTACAATGTCCGAAAGACCATCACCAGCCGCAAAGGCACCATTGATCCCGTTTGTCGTGAACCGGGTCGGATCCAAATGGTGGAAAGCGTCGCCGATGGCACGACTCATCTCATTTCCTTTTTCAGTTGCTATTTCGAAGATTTCATTGCCTGTGGAATATAGCACGACGGAAGGATGATTGCGGTCCGCGAGCACCATGGAACGGACATCCGCTTCCCAATTTCCCTCAATATCCAGGCTGTAATCATAGGTGCTTTTTGCCTTGTTCCAGATGTCGACAAGCTCATCCATCACGTAAACGCCGAGCCGGTCGCAGGCATCGAGCATCGCCTGCGACGCGTGGTTATGCGCGGAACGGACCGCATTGAATCCTGCCTCTTTCAATCGGCGGATCCTGCGATATTCGCTGTCCTCCCACGCTTCTGCTCCTAACAGAAACTGATCGTGATGTACACAGGCGCCGCGCAGCTTAACGGTCCGTCCATTCACCTGAAGGCCATGGCGGGCATCTACAGTGATCTTTCGAATGCCTGTCACCACTTGATCCACGTCATCGTCCACGGTGACTTCGACCGTATACAATTCCGGCGACAGATCGCTCCACAATCTGGCCTGTTCCAGGAAGAAGCGTTTCCGGAGTTCCACCTGCTGTCCTCCGCGGATGCGCACAGGAAACGTTCTGCAGGCGACAGTCTGTCCATCGGGATCCTGCATCCGGATCTGAGCGCTCACGGTAGCCGCAGTCAGGGAATCGTTGCAGATCGATGCCTGTACCTGGACTAGAGCGCCATCTTCCTGAACCTCTTCCGTTACCATATGAAGCGATACTGGTTCTACATGTACTGCGGGACCATGCAGCAGCCACACATTCCGATAGATGCCTGCTCCACTATACCAGCGGCTGTTGCTGCTTCCGCACTTCACGCCGACAAGCAGATCGTTCTCTTCACCGAAGCGTACATAGTCCTGTATCTCTACTATGAACTCGCTGTAGCCGAAGGCTCTCTCCCCGGCCAGAGACTGATTGACAAAGATCGATGCCTGCCTGTACACGCCCTCAAAGTACAGGTAGATACGGCTGCCCTTCCAATCCTCCGGGATCCAGAGCGATTTATGATACTTATATGCGCCGCCATCCAGAAAACCCGTTGCCCCACCGTTCACACTGTCAGGACTTTGCTCTTCCCGCAGCATGGCATCATACGGCAGATCCACCGTCTTCGCATCCGGAGGGACGGCCGCGACCAACTCAAAAGGATTCGTGTCTTTCCAAACCTGCCAGTTTTCATTGATCTTCTGTTTGAACATTTCAGCCTCCTTAATGAGACGTATTCTCAAGCTTTTCCTACATTGTAACTTAGTTCTGCATAAAATGTAAAGCTTTAAGAGCATAAAGATACTGTGATTTTAGTTTTACATCTTTCCTTGGGTATGCTATACTGGACCAAGAAGCAAAAGCGCTCGTCGTAGTCACCGACTGGCCGGACCTACAGCTTTACCATTCAAATTCAGGAATAAGGCGGGTTTTGATCATGGTTCTGACATTAGCTAAACAAGTTTTGATCATGTTCCTTCTTTCCGGGATCGGTTTTCTCATGTTCCGCACAAAGAAGATCTCCATGGAAGGAAGCAAGAGCATCGGGAATATTCTTATTTTCCTGTCGCTTCCATGCGTCATCATCAATGGATTCCAGGTAGAACGGACCCAGGAGACATTGACCGGTCTCGGCCTCAGTGCATTGGCCGCTGCTGTGATCCTGGTGGTCTGTATCGTTGTCTCCCGCCTGTTCTTTAAGAAGGATCCCATCGCGGGTTTCGCTTCCGCCTTCTCTAATCCGGGATTCTTCGGCGTTCCATTGATCGTAAGTTCCTTGTCGCAAGGCGCGGTATTCTATGTGGCCGCCTTTATTGCATTTCTGAATCTGCTGCAGTGGACTTATGGCGTGGCCATCATGACCGGCGAGAAAAAAGGCCTGTCGTTCAAGAAAGTCATTACAGCGCCTTTCATGATCGCCATCATGATCGGACTGTTCTTTTTCCTGAGCGGCCTGAAGATGCCTGAAATGGCAAAAAGTGTTGTCAGCTTTATTGCCAACCTGAATACACCGCTGGCCATGTTTACGGTAGGTATTTATCTGGCACAAACGGATCTTCCGGCCATGATCCGCAGAGGAAAACTTTATGCGGTTTCCGCCGTAAGGCTTCTTGTCATACCCGCCATCAGTCTTTTGCTGCTGAGCCTGATCCCGTCTTCGCAGATGGATCTGAAACTGGCCATTCTGATCGCGGCCGCCTGTCCGGTAGGCTCCAATGTCGCAGTCTATGCCCAGCTGCACAATAAAGACTACACCTACGCGGTCGAGACGGTCGTGATCTCCACATTGCTTTCTGTCATTACGATCCCGGGCGTGGTCTGGTTGGCACAGCAGATCTGGTAAAGCTTGAATCCATGAAACATAAAAACGGTTCGAGGAACTTCCTTGAACCGTTCTTTTTTGATCTGTTTCAGCCCTGCCAGTCGCCTGTGTACTTCACATAAGCGTCCTGCCAACCGGCTGTATGTACTTTTGAGAGGGCTTCCTCTGCTGCTGCTTCCGTCTTGTATGCACCTGCGGATACAACATACCAGTGCTCGCTGTTCAGATCGCTCCAGTCGGTCGTGACATAGACCGCTCCGTCGAAACCGGCCTTCTGCAAAGCATCTGCATACTGCTGTGCTTCATCAGGATCATGTGTGCCTACGACCCAGATCCCATAAAAAGGCTCATGTGTTTCTGCGTCGTCGGAAGATCCATCGAGATGAGACAAGTAGGGGTGCGCCGGATACTGATCTTCCCGCTCCACCGGGCAGAAATAAAGGTAATCCCGATCCTCCCACCATCCATCGGGATAATCGACGCGGATCCGGTCCTCATCCAACTCAAAATAGTTATGATCTACTCCATTCTGGAATAATTCGGAAGCGCGGTACGGATCGTCCGGATCCAGAGGCCAGGAGAATTCACGTGCACCGTAATCACCTACTGCTGTGATGAAAATGTAGCTGCCATACACCGTATCATCGGAAACACCGCGAACGATCAGGACCTCTCCATCCTCTCCACCGTAGAGATACACACCTCTCCAGTCCAGCTGCTTCTGTTCTCCGATCTGCGGCGCGGCTTCTTTACTTTCGGCCGCTGTACTGCTATCGCTTTCTTCGTGTGCTTCCGAAGAAGATCCTTCCGCGCTTTCCTGTTTCGGAACATCCGATCTTTCAATCGAGATGGAATCCTTGCTGCTTTCAGAAACCTCAGACATATCGTTTGAGAAAGCATTCTTACCGCATGCGCAAAGGTTGACCGCCAGAATGGTCAACAACACGAAAAAGAAGCGTTTTTTCATTTTCGAGGCTCCCATATGGATCAAAATATTACCTAAAGCTCATGATCGACACATCGTGATGGTTTATTTCCTACCGATATCGGTACGGAAATGCACATCCTTGAAATGTACCTGCGGCAGATTCTCGTATCCCTTTGCGATTGCTTCATCCAGGGTCCTGTCCAGCGCTACGATGCCCAGGACACGACCGCCGGAAGTGACGATCTGACCTTCTTCATTCAGGGCTGTGCCCGCATGGAAGATCATCATATCATCACGGTCATCGAAGGCGTGCAGCCCTTCGATCGGATATCCCTTGGCATATTTCACCGGATATCCGCCGGAGGCAAGTACGATGCAGACCGCCGCATTGTCCTCCCAGTCGATCGGCACCTGTTCCAACGTGCCATCGATGCAGGCTTCGAAGATATCTACCAGATCGCCCTTCAGGCGCGGCAGTACCACCTGCGTCTCAGGATCGCCAAAACGCGCGTTGTACTCCAGAACTTTCGGGCCGTTCGGTGTCAGCATCAAACCGAAGAAGATGATACCTTTGAAGGTGCGGCCTTCCGCCTGCATCGCCGCGACCGTCGGCTTGAAGATATGTTCTTCACAAAATGCCGCGATCTCCGGCGTATAGTATTTGCTGGGTGAAAACGTACCCATACCACCGGTATTGAGCCCCTGGTCATGGTCGAACGCCCGCTTATGATCCTGCGCGCTGACCATGGGTCGGACCGTCGTTCCATCACAGAAGGACAGAACAGACACTTCCGGACCGGTCATAAATTCCTCGATGACCATGCAGTCACCCGCGCTGCCGAACTTTTTCGAGACCATGATCTCGTCGACACCGGCCATCGCTTCCTCTTCATTATTGCAGATCAGGACACCCTTACCAAGGGCAAGGCCATCGGCCTTCAACACGATGGGATAGGTGTCATGCTCTTTCAGGAACGTCTTGGCGGCTTCGCTCTCGGTGAATTCCCAAAAATCCGCCGTGGGGATGCCATATTTGTGCATCAGCTCCTTGGAGAAGGCTTTGCTGCCTTCCAGGATCGCAGCGTTCTTACGCGGACCGAAAACACGCAGGCCTGCTTCTTCAAAAGCATCGACCACGCCCAGCATCAGAGGATCATCCATACCGATGACCGTCAGATCGATCTGCTTCTCCTTCGCGAATGCCACCAATGCGGGGATGTCCGTCGCCGCGATCTTCACACATGCCGCGTCCTGTGCGATACCAGCATTGCCGGGTGCACAGAAGATCTCCGTGCATTTCGGGCTCTGTTTCAGTTTCCAGACGATCGCATGCTCGCGTCCGCCGCTTCCTACGACTAATATCTTCATGATCTTTCCTCTATCGTAACTCTATGATCTTCCACATGCAGCCTGCCTTCCGCCAACAGTTCGACTGCACGCGGAAGCAGCTTCCATTCTGCCTGCTCCATGATCCTGCGCTGCAGCACCTCAGGCGTATCCCCCTGCTCGATCTCAACTGCCTTCTGCAGGATGATCGGACCGGTATCGGTGCCTTCATCCACGAAATGGACCGTCGCCCCACTGACCTTGACACCGCGGGCAAGCGCCGCTTCATGCACTTTCAGCCCATAGAATCCATCCCCGCAGAACGAAGGGATCAAGGAAGGATGCACGTTGATGATGCGCATCGGAAAGGCTTCCGTCATGGGACGAGACAGTACGACCAAAAAGCCAGCCAGCACGACCGCTTCCACCTGACGTTCTTTGAGCAGGTCCCGCAAAGCTGCATTGTAACTATCCGTATCGGCAAAACGTACGGTGGGCAGATACAGGGCTTCGACCCCCTGCTGTCTGGCGCGTTCCAGCGCATAGGCTTTCTTACGGTTGCTTACCACACAGACGAACTCGACCTCCGGCATCTCTCCGCGGGCTTTTGCATCGAACAATGCCTGCAGATTGGTACCGCCGCCGGATACCAGGACTGCTGTTCTCATGACAGGATCGCCTCCGGTTCTTCGGCTTCGGATGCCTCTACATGGCCGATCACAAAAGCTTTCTGTCCGGCCGCTTCCAGCGCTTCGACTGCTTTTTCCGCATCCTCGGCGGCAACCGCGATCAGCATGCCGATGCCCATGTTGAAGGTATTGAACATACCATGCTCGCTGACTTCACCGGTCTTCTGCAGCAGGCCGAAAACAGGCGGGATGTCCCAGGTACCTTTTTCGATGACTGCCTTGGTATGATCCGGCAGCATCCGCGGAATATTCTCATAGAAGCCGCCGCCGGTGATATGGCTGATGGCCTTGATCGTGACCGCTTTTCCAAGCGCTTCCACTGCCTGCACATAGATACGTGTCGGCGTCAGGAGCGTCTCGCCCAAAGTCGCGCCAAGTTCCGGATAATACGCCGCCAGACGTTCTTTTGCATCGGCCTCATCCAGACCGAAGGCCTTGCGCACCAAGGAAAAACCGTTGCTGTGCAAGCCGGAGGATGCCAAACCGACCAACGCATCGCCAGCGCAGACCGTACTTCCATCGATCACTTTTTTCTTATCCACGATACCTACGGAGAATCCGGCGATATCGTACTCATCGACGGGCATCAGGCCCGGATGCTCGGCTGTTTCACCGCCGATCAATGCGCTGTGGCTCTGCACACAGCCTTCCGCCACGCCCTTGACGATATCCGCGATCTTCTGAGGATCGTTCTTGCCGCAGGCGATATAATCCAGGAAGAATAAGGGGGAGGCGCCGCAGCAAATGACGTCATTGACGCACATCGCGACAGCATCGATACCGACGGTATCATGTTTGTCC
>JAILDJ010000291.1 GCA_024689505.1 Clostridiales bacterium | reverse complement strand
TACGGGATCTGCATCCTGGCCGACATCGTCGTCAACCATATGGCCAATTCCGACGGTGTCACGATGGAAGCGGACGGTACCCCGGTCATTTCACCTGAGATCGAAAATTATGAACCGCTGATCTATCGCAACCGCAATGAGGATGTGGATGGGATCGGCGTCACGTTCCATCACAACACCTCCGCGCGTGGATCCGGTGCGGAGACGCAGAACTATCCTTATGGAGCACTTCCGGATCTGAATACATCCAATCCTTATGTGCAGGAGCGTGTCCGCTCGCTGCTAATGGAATGCATCGATGTGGGTATCGATGGGTTCCGCTTTGACGCGGCCAAGCACGTGGAAACGTCATCTGACCCGGACTATCCGAGCGATTTCTGGGAGCAGACGCTGGAGCCGGCCAAAGAATATTATCACCAGAAGACGGGCAAGGATCTATATGCCTATGGTGAGATCCTGAATTCTCCTATGGCCCGCGGGCTGGAGAATTATACAAAGTATATGCGCATCACGGACGACGGGTTCACTGCGCAGTTCAAAAATGTGTTTGCAACAAAAGATCCGACGAAGATCCTGAACGCGATCCTGAAGACTTCGGATGCGACACAATTGATCGCCTGGGTGGAGAGCCACGATGAATACGTGACGGACTGCACCCATTATTCTGACGTGCGCATCGCCAAGTACTGGTCGGTGATCGCGGCAAAGAAGGGACTGGGCGGCCTGTATCTGGCCCGCCCCACGGACGATCTGACCGTCGGACAGATCGGTTCCCGTGCGTTTGAAAGTGAATATACAGCGGCTGTCAATCATTTCCACAACCGCTTTTACGCGGCAGATTCCTACGAATCCGCCTCTGATACATATTATATCGTGGAGAAAGTCGCTGCTGATGACCAGGGTGTGCTGATCCTGAACGTGGGCGACGTCGATACGAAGAAGACTGTGTCCGTGCCGGTACCACATCTGGAAGATGGGAATTATTATGATCAGCTGACCGGCAGTCGGGTGGTCGTCAGCAAGCACACGGCATACGTAAACTTTGAGGAAAACGGCATGGCCGTGGTCACACGTTCCAAAAAAACAGAAAAGCCTGAGAGTTCCGAAGAGAAGTCCAAGCCTGAGTCAAAGGAGTCTGAAGCGCAGCCGGCGGCTTCTGCGGACGGCCGTTTTGAGGTCCGCGGCCTGGCGGATGAGTATCTGGACGGCAGCTACGAACTGTACATCTGGTACTGGCAGCCGGGTAAGTGGAGCCAGGACTTCGAGATCAAGGACGGGGTCATGCTGGTGGATACCACCGGCATGGAAGGATTTCTGCTGGCCGTCTTTGAAAAAGGGTATCAGGTGACGAACTTCGATGCATGGGACAATAACGTCATCCGGCAGAGCATCGACATCAAGGGAGATACGCTGCAGCAGGGCTACGTGGATATGTCAGGCTTCTAAAGCCGGGAGGATACGATGAAAACCAGAAAACTTTCCGCATTGCTGCTGGCCTTCCTTCTGGTACTGTCACTCTTCGGATGCCGGAACAGCAAGGAAGGACCGGATGAGAAGCCGGTCAAGCTGGAACCGGCCGGAACGGCCATCAGCAAATACGCGAAGGACGAAACGGACCACTCCAAAGAGCCTGCAGAAGCTACGAAGACCGTCCGCCTGCATTATCGCCGCAATGATGATTCCACCAACGACAGGAGCTGCTACGAGCCCTGGAACGTCTGGGCGTGGGATATGAATGGCGGAGGCGATGGCGGCGCTGCCTATGAATTCACCGGCTATGATGATTATGGTGTCTTTGTGGATCTGGATCTGGGTGTACTTTCCGGTGGAAACGGCACGGACTGCATCGGGTTCATCGTCCGTACGGATAACTGGTCGAAGGATCCGGACGGCGATCGTTCCATCCAAATCGAGCCGCAGACGCCGGGCGGGATCCAGGAAGTGTACGTGCGTACGACGGAATCAACTGTATTCGATACCCAGGAGAATGCTTTGAAATCCATCATCAGTTATGCCATGCTGCGCGATGGCAGGACCATCAGCGTGTATTTCAAACCCCTGTCGGGGGACTTCAAGGCCTACGCCCCGCGCTTTTCCATGACGATCAATGGAGAAGAGTACACCGCTTTCACCATGGGAGACTATGATCCCACACTGATGCGGGCCGATCTGACATTGCAAGACGAGATCGATCTGTGCGACATCATTACGGTGCGTTATCGATTCGACAAATCCTGGATCCAGGAAACCGGACTGATGCTGACCAATTACTATGATACGGAAGAATTCAACGAGAACTATGCCTATGATGGAGACGACCTGGGCGTGACCTTCGATGACGAGGATCAGCCAAAGGCAACAACATTCAAGGTCTGGGCACCGACCAGCACCGAACTGGTGCTGAACCTGTACAAGTCCGGGGATCCTGCGACAGAGAAAGAGCCTTTCACCACCTACACGATGAAAAAAGGGGAGAAGGGCGTCTTCAGCTGCACTGTTCCGGAGGATCTGGATGGTACCTACTATACCTACACTGTGACCAACGCCAAGGGCATCCACGAGGTGGTCGATCCTTACGCGAAGAGCGCAGGCGTGAACGGCCGCCGCGGTATGGTCGTCGATTTCAAAAAACTGAATGCTTCGTTGGATGGCTGGGACCAGGATCAGAGGCCTTTCACCGGCAGTCCGGTGGATGCGGTCATCTATGAGGCGCATGTGCGCGATATGACGATCAGCGAGACCAGCGGTGTTTCCGAAGACCATCGTGGACGGTTCCTTGGGCTGGCGGAGACCGGTACTACCTATACACGGGACGGTGTCACGGTAACCACAGGCGTGGATCATTTGAAAGAACTGGGCATCACCCATGTGCAGCTCCAGCCGATCTACGACTTTACCTCCGTGGACGAGACGGCCTCCGGCACCACGATGTCCGCGGAGAATTACAACTGGGGCTATGATCCCCAAAACTACAACGTGCTGGAAGGTAGTTACTCGACCGATCCATACGATGGTTATACCAGAATCAAAGAGTTCAAGCAGATGGTCATGGCCATGCATGAGCAGGGGCTGTCCATCAACATGGATGTGGTCTACAACCATACCAGCCATTCAGAGGATTCGGATCTCAATCTGCTGGTACCCTATTATTACTACCGGACCAAGGCGAACGGGGCGTTCTATAACGGCTCCGGCTGCGGCAACGAACTGGCCTCGGAGCGGTACATGGTCCGCAAGATGATGCGGGATTCCTGCCGCTTCTGGATTGATGAATATCATCTGTCCGGCTTCCGGTTCGACCTGATGGGTCTGATCGACAACCAGACCATGATCGACATCTACAAGGACTGCAGCGCGCTGTATCCACAGATCATGGTCTACGGCGAGCCATGGACCGGTGGTGCCTCCAAGCTGCAGGCGGGCACCAGCGAGAACGAACTTTCGCAGCAGACCACGGTGCAGGAATCGCTCGCACAGGATTACTTCTGCGGCAGCGGCGTGCTGGTCGGCGCGTTCAATGATGTGATCCGCAATGCTGTGCGGGGCGAGAACGATCCCGGCAAAGGATATGTGCAGGGCAGTTCGGCCGATGCCTCCACCATAGAGATGACGGTCGTCGGCCGGTTCTCCAAAGGAACGGTCAAGACCCAGGCGATCGATCCGAACCAGGTGCTCAACTATGTGTCCTGTCATGATAACTATACCTTGTATGACCAGCTGGTACAGACCATGAACGAAGAGCGTCTGCCGTCCGCGTATACGCAGGCCGATGCGATCATCTTCCTGGCGGAGGGCGTTCCCTTCATCCAGGAAGGCGAAGAGTTCATGCGCAGCAAATATGATGCCGAGACCGGCAAGTATGACGGGAACTCCTACAAGTCGGGCGACTTTGTGAACGTCATGGATTATGGTCTGAAGATCGACCATAGGGATCTGTATGAGAAGATCCGCGAACTCATCCGGTTCCGGGCGGAACATGAGGCTTTCCGCCTGAACAGCCGCGCCGCGATCGATGAACGGGTGACAAACGTAACATCCGACAATGGTGTGATCTCCTACAAGGTCGACGATATGAAGATCTTCCATACGGCGACCGGCGCCGGTGTAGGACTGGACGGCACGTATGAGATCCTGTTCTCCAACCTGCGTCCCGCAGGGGAAACGGTCTCCGGAACGTTCAGCCTGCAGACCAACGAATCGGTCGTACTGAGAAAGGTCGGTTGAGATGTTCAGGCATGGAGAGATCAGTACCG
The DNA here is from genome assembly GCA_024689505.1 of Clostridiales bacterium. Taxonomy (GTDB): domain Bacteria; phylum Bacillota; class Clostridia; order Lachnospirales; family Bianqueaceae; genus RUG159. Next base: position 8,557 of record JAILDJ010000291.1, on the reverse strand, counting down.
AGGTGGATCAAAGACCCTTCGTATTCACATTGATCGCCTTTTCGGGCAGTCTCATCGCTATGATCCTGCTCTTGGTCTTTGCCTGGGGCGACGGCCTGGCCATCTTCGCGGCCATCCTGCTGTTCATCGTTGCGGCAGCTTCCGGTGCCGTCCTCCTGGCGATCGTCACGGATCAGGCCTATATCGAGGATGACCTGCTGGTGATGCGGTACATGTTCAAACATGTGCAGGTGCCCATCAAAGAGATCGGCAAGGCTGCCTATAAAGACGAGATCTACACGATCTACGACCGAAAAGGCAATACGCTGGGAACGATCAATGCCAAACTGACCGGCATCGATCAGATCCTATACAAGCTGGATCAAAGCGGCGTCCGCTTCGAATGAGCGGTCATGAATCAGTGTTCCATTTTGTTTCAAAATTCATTATAGAAAAAGGGAGGAGAATATGGCAAATCTGAAGCTTTCCCATATCTACAAGGTCTATGAGAACGGCCATAAAGCGGTCAATGACTTTTCCATCGACATTGCGGACCGGGAATTCATTGTGTTTGTCGGACCTTCCGGCTGCGGTAAATCAACGACACTGCGTATGATTGCCGGACTGGAAACGATCACGGCCGGCGACATGTTCATTGGCGACACTTTGGTCAATGATATGGAGCCGAAGGATCGTGATATTGCTATGGTCTTCCAAAGCTATGCGTTATATCCCCATATGACCGTGTACGAGAACATGGCTTTTGGACTGAGAAACCGCAAGATGCCGGAAAATGAGATCAAAGAGCGGGTCATGAAAGCGGCGAAGATCCTGGATATCGAGGATTATCTGGAACGTAAGCCGAAGGAAATGAGCGGTGGCCAGAGACAGCGTGTTGCCCTGGGCCGTGCACTGGTGCGCGATCCCAAAGTCTTCCTGCTGGATGAACCGCTGTCAAACCTGGACGCGAAACTGCGCGCCGCCATGCGTACCGAGATCACGGCCCTGCATAAGAGCCTGCAGACGACCTTCATTTACGTTACCCACGACCAGGTCGAGGCCATGACGATGGGTACCCGCATCGTCGTCATGAAGCTCGGTTACGTGCAGCAGATCGACACGCCCATGAACCTGTACAACGAGCCGTACAACAAATTCGTGGCCGGCTTCATCGGCACGCCGCAGATGAACTTCTTCGACGTGACCCTGAAGCGCGAAGGTGACAAGGTCATCGTAAGATTCACCAACAACGATACCATCGAGGTACCGTATGAAAAACTGTCCAAGATCCATCATCGCTATCTGAACGGCGACACGACCGTGACTTTCGGTATCCGTCCGGAACACATCGCTCTGGTGGACGATGACAGAGGATTGAAATTCGTCGTGACCAATGTGGAACGTCTGGGCAATGAGACGATCGTCTATGGCAAACTGGGTGATTCCTTGGGCGAGTTCACGATGAAGGACGAGGGCAATAACATCATCGTCAAGGTCATCGACCGGGACGACATCGAAGTCGGAGACGTCATCTATGCGGATCCGAACCCCAACAAGGTCCACTTCTTCGATGCACAGACCGAAGTCACCTTGATGAACAAGATCCCGCCGTATAATACGATCGCTGTTAAGGCGGCCGGTGATCAAGCGGAACTTCTGGGTTCCAAAGTCCCATTGCCCGGCGTCTTCCAGACCGCGGTCAAGGGTGCGGGAGAGTTCGAACTCAGCGTCCCGCCGTATGCGATCGTCAAGGGAGATGACTTCAAACTGAAGGTCGCCCGCATCGAGAAAGTCGATGATCAGCGCCTTGCCTATCTGGAGTATGGTGATGAGTATCTGTTCGCTCTGGTGGACGATGAGGTCAAGGAAGGAGATGGGTACGGATTCTCCATCCTGAATGATAAGGTCAACGTGCTCGTCAATGACGCGGAAGTCCTGAAGGCGGTGGAAGAGGAAGCCAGTCTGGCCGGCCGCTTCTCCAAGACGGAAGTCAAGGAAAACGGCAACCGTGTACTGCATTTCTTCTACAACATCGGCGATTATCAGCTGGAAGCCGCTCCGGAGCAGGGGTATAAGATCAATTCGATCGACGGCGACGGCTGCTACAAGAACACGTACCGCTATGGTGTTCCTCGTGAGAAGATCCGCATCGTAGGAAAAGATGAGCCGGGTCTTGATGCTAAAGTCAAGGAGATCCTGGACTATGGCAACGTCCGCTATGCCAACGTGGAAGCAGATGGACAGGAATTGATGATCCGTGTGGAGCCGAACTTCAATGAGCCTGCGATCCGCATCTCTTTTGACAGCCATGATGTTTCGGTATACTCCACGAAGATCGATATGAAGATCTGCTGATATGAAAGCCGAAGTCCACGGCACGCAGATCGAGCTGGAACCTAATTCCCGGCCGTATCTTCTGAAGCGGATCATCGCGGACGGATTCGATCTCATGCTCATCTTTGTGCTGTTCATGCTGTTTACGATGCTGATCCTGAAAACGCCGGCGGCGGGTACATACCATCGGCATTTCCAAAGGTATAAAGCCATCGAAGCAGAGACGGTCTCCGCGTATGAGAACGACGCGGAGGCGGTGAGCGCGCAGCTGAGCCGCAATGATGCGTATCGAAACGAAGTGTTCGCGGCCAATCTGCATGGATACCTGATCAAAGCCTGTGCCTGTTTCCTGGCTGAGATCCTGGTCCTGCTTCTGGTCCCGTTTCTGAATAAGAGCAAAGCCACACCGGGCAAGCTCATGACAGGGATCCTGCCATTCAATGAGAAGCGGCAGACACCGGCAATGAAGGCACAGATCTTCTACCGGTTCCTGTACATCTTTCTCATCGACAGCCTGGTACTGTATCTGGCGGCGGGAATCTACTCCTTCATTTTAGTGCCGGTCCTGCGGCTGACTGAAATGATATGCAACAATAAGAACAAGACCCTTTGTGATTACATCACCGGAGTTACGATGATCGAAAAACTGTCTTATGACGGTATAACTTCACTCCAGGGAGGAAAAAGAAAATGAAGAAACTTTTAGCGATCGTACTGGTCCTTGCAATGACTGTGGCAGTCTTCACCGGCTGCGGCAAAAAAGATGGCAAGGCTGAGATCAAGGATGACGGTGTCATCCGTGTATGGGTGGGTGAAGAATCCGCTGAATTCTACCAGAAAGCATGCGATGCCTATATCGCGGATCATTCCGATTTCGGATATAAGATCGAAGTCAAAGGTATGGATACCGGTTCCATCGCCGGCACCATCACCAACGACCCGACAGCGGCAGCCGATATCTTCACGGTCGCGCATGATAACATCGGTAAACTGGCCTCGACGCAGTGCGCTAAGCCGATCACGGATGAAAGCCTGATCGAGCAGGTGCTGGCGGACAATCCGGAATCGTTCCGCGGCGTCATCTATTCCACGCTGAACGACAAACAGTATCTGTACGGTGTGCCCTATATCTCCCAGGCACTGTTCCTGTACTACAACAAAGCGCTGGTCAACGACGGAGAGCAGGAGACCTTTGAAGGCCTGAGAGAAGCTGCCAAGAGAGCCGGCACCAAGGCGATCACGGTCACAGGTGACGATGGTTTCAACATGTCCTTCGCGCTGCTGGCTCGTAAAGTCTCTGACAAGAGCACGACGGTCAAGATCTTTGAAGGTGCTGATTCCGCTTCCGGCGGTTCCAAAGGTACCAGCAACTGCCAGGGCGATGATACGGTCGCGATCATTCGCTGGCTGCAGGCTTTTGCCGAGGATCCGAACGGCTTCAAGTGGGCATCCTCTGATGGATGGGACGCTGACCTGGATAAGGACAACAAGGGCGTCCTTGCCGTTATCGGCGGTGCATGGCACTACAATACCGCGAAATCCGCTCTGGGCGAGAGCAATCTGGGCATCGCTATGATCCCGACCTTCAAGCTGACCGATGCGGCCTGTGAGGGCTTAAGCGGCGTTTCCGCCGGCGATGAATACCGCGGCGGCACCTTCGCCGACTGCAAGTGCTTCATGATCAATGCCTACTCTCCGGCTTCCAAATATGCGAAGGAGCAGGAACTGATCAAGTACCTGTCCAGCAAGGACGTGCAGAATGAATCCTATGTAGAGTGCCTGAACGTACCTGCGTACGTAGGCGCGACCGAATTCATCAAGAAGTGCTTCGATGAAGGCAAAGTGACCGAGAGCCAGTACAATCTGGCGGCCATGCAGGTCGGAATGGCGGAGTGGGGCATCCCGCAGCCGTTCATCACTGGTACGCTGAACACATATTATTATTCCAAGAATGGTCCGGCTGTCTTCCGTGCGATGATCGACAAGACAGCGTATCCGACTACCGGTGACCAGATCCTGACAGAGACCGAATCTCTGGACGGTGTCCGTAAGGGCCTGTACCTGGTCGAATATCTGTGGATGCACGGACAGGCTCCGAGCAGCTTCCCGGCTTCTCTGCCGGATCCGGCATAAAGAGCAGACCGATTTTGATTCCTGAAAATTTTTTGGAGGGAAATTATGGGTGCAAAAGCAAACAAAACTCCGAAAAATCAAAAGACAGGGCTGACGTTCGTAGAGCGCATCTCCAAATCGTTTTCTGATTTTGGAAAACGGTTTGCGGATGGCTCTCCGGGAACGAAGCTATCCCACTTTATTTTCGGAGCGGGTAATTTTTACCACAAGCAATATATCAAGGGTCTGATCTTCCTGCTGTTGCAGATCGCCATCCTGGCGCTGATGATCTTCTGCCCGTCCATCAATGGTACACCTTATGGATGGAAAGCGCTGAGGAATCTGTCCTTGACACACGTATCGGAAGGCGGAGATTTCGACCCGTTCACCGGTCAGTTCACCAGTGGTTCAGATTGTAAACTGATGGTCCTGTTCGGTTTCGTCACGATCGCGATGATCTTCATCTACATCCTTCTGTGGAACAAGAACATCCAGTCTTCGTACAAGGCGGATATGGATCGAAAGGTCGGCAAAAAGCCAACGACCTTCAAAGAGGATCTCAAAGAGCTCCTGGACGGCAAATTCCACGTGATGATGCTGACGCCCACGTGCATCGCGGCGACCATCTTCACCATCCTGCCGACCATCTTCATGATCGCGCTGGCCTTTACCACCTACAACTCACAGGATATGAACGACCTGGGCACGAACCTGTTCCACTGGAACGGTCTGCAGAACTTCCGGGCGGTCTTTACCGGGGAAGGTTCGCTGGGTGTAGAGATCAAGAACCGGTTCCTGCCGGTCCTCGGCTGGACGTTCATCTGGGCCATCTTCGCCACCTTGACCTGCTATTTCGGCGGTATCATCCTGGCGCTGTTGATCAACAAGAAAGGGCTCAAAGGCAAGAAGGTCTTCCGGACGGTCTTCATCTTCACGATGGCCGTGCCGCAGTTCATTTCCCTGCTGGCGGTCCGCAACCTTCTGGGCGAATACGGCCCGTTCAACTCATTGCTGATGCAGTTGGGGTGGATTGCCAAGCCGATCGGTTTCCTGGGACTGCATCCCAGTGACAGCGAGAAACTGGCCAAGGTCATGGTCATATTGATCAATATGTGGGTCGGCATACCTTATACGATGCTGATGACGTCGGGTATCCTGATGAACATCCCCGCGGATCTGTACGAGGCAGGCCGTGTGGACGGCGCTTCGACCGTCAAGATGTTCCGCAAGATCACGCTGCCGTACGTCATCTTCGTAACGACGCCGTACCTGATCTCCAGTTTCATAGGAAACATCAACTCCTTCAACACGATCTTCCTGCTGACGGGCGGCGGACCGACATATACCGGCTATCAGGCCGGTGGTACGGACCTGCTGGTCACCTGGCTGTATAAAGTGACGATCGACCAAGGCTCGTACAACACGGGTGCGGTCATCGGTATCTTTACGTTCATCATCACCGCCACGATCACGCTGATCACCTACCGCCGCAGCAAAGCTTACAATGAGGAGGATACGTTCCAATGAGTACAGAAAAGAAGAAAAGGGTCAGCAGCCAGTCCCGCAACCGCAGGGTCTCTCTTGGCGCGACCTATACCATCCTGATCATTCTGGGCATCATCTGGCTGATACCGTTGGTATGGATCGTTCTTTCGGCGTTCCGCTGCCAGTATCAGCCGGACGGCACCTTTATCGGACGTGTTACCAGTGACTTCTTCCCCAAACAGTATGGACTGAAGAATTTCAAGGATCTGTTCACTGCGACCTATTATGGTGTGGCGGGTGCGTTTCCACGTTGGATGCTGAATACGCTGATCATAGCCATCATCGACTGTATCATCTCCACGTTCCTGGTCCTTTCTGTGGCGTACTGCATGTCCAAACTGAAGTTCAAGCTGCGCAAGACCTTCATGAACGTTTCCATGATCATCGGCTTGTTCCCGGGCTTCATGAGCATGATCGCGATCTACTTCCTGCTGAAGTCCATCGGTCTGACGGGCAACCCGAGCCATCCTGAGTATTCGGTCATCGGTCTGGTGCTGGCCTACAGTGCCGGTGCCGGCATGGGATTCCAGATCGCCAAAGGTTTCTTCGACGTTATTCCGAACGCTTTGGTCGAATCCGCCAAACTGGACGGCTGCACCAGCTTCAAGATCTTCCAGCGGATCATCCTGCCGCTGGCCAAGCCGATCATCATCTATCAGGCGCTGATGAGTTTCACCGGACCGTGGATGGACTTCATCTTCGCGAAGGTCATCATCGGAGCGGACAACGCCAGGTATTGGACGGTCTCCGTCGGCTTGTATTCCATGCTGTTCGGTACCCATCCTGACACCAACCTGTTTACGCAATTCGCCGCAGGCTGCGTGATCGTGGCGATCCCCATCGTCACGCTGTTCATGTTCCTGCAGAAATACTACGTTGAGGGCGTCACGGCCGGCGCAGTTAAAGGCTGAAAATGTAAGATTCATACATTTCTAGCTGAAATGATCCTTATTGTATGTATCTTCGATGATCTGCTGAAGCAGAATTCATACATAACAGAAAGAAAAGTATAACAATGTGGGTATCTCGAGATCTGAAAAAGATTCGAGATACCCACATTTTGTGCTTTTTGAGAAGAAATGTGTGCATGCGGCGATTTTTCTGCTGCCGAGAGGCATACATTTTGGATCAAAAGTGGTGGAAATGTATGCTTTTTCCAAAAGGCACACGTAAAACATACCCACAGGATTGTTGCTTTTGGATAAAGATGTGTGATTAAGCCGAGGATCACGCCTCGTCGATGCGTTTGAACTGCGTATTGTACAGTTCTGTGTACACGCCGCCGGCCCCGACCAGGTCCTGATGGGTGCCGCGTTCCACGATCTGGCCGTCTTTGAGGACCAGGATCTCATCCGCAGCCAAAATCGTAGACAAGCGATGCGCGATCAGGATGGACGTGCGGGACTGCACGATGGGGTCGATCGCTTCCTGGATCTTGCTTTCTGAGATGGAGTCCAAAGCAGAGGTCGCCTCGTCGAAGATCAGCAGGGCGGGATCCTTCAGCAGGACGCGGGCGATGGAGATGCGTTGCTTTTCGCCGCCGGACAGCTTCAGGCCGCGGTTGCCGACCATGGTGTCCAGCCCGTCTTCCTGCGCTGCGATGAAATCGTAGATGTTGGCCTTTTTGCAGGCTTCGATCATGTCTTCTTCAGTCGCTTCAGGGCAGGCATACAGCAGATTGTCGCGGATCGATCCGTTGAAGAGATAGGTCTCCTGTGAGACCACACCGATCTGCTGCCTGAGAAAGCCCAGGTCCAATTTACGCACGTCGATCCCGTCGAAGGAGACAGAGCCTTCATCCACGTCGTAGAGACGGGGGATCAGATTGATGATCGTGCTCTTTCCCGAGCCCGAAGGACCTACGATGGCGATACTGTGACCGCTCGCCAGGTCAAAGTTGATATCCTTAAGGATCTGTCGCTCCTTATCATAGGAGAAATCGACGTGGGAGAAGGTCACGTTGCCGGAAGCTTTTTTTGGAATGATGGCGTCCGGCGCGTTCTCGATCTCGACAGGCAGATCCATATACTCAAAGATGCGGGTGAACAACGCCATGGAGCGGATCCAGTCGACCTGGACATTCAGCAGGCTGTTGACCGGTCCGTACAGGCGGCCGAGCAGGGCGACCAGGACGGTGATGTCACCGACAGTCAGGTTGCTGTTGTACTTCATGATCAGCAGGCCGCCCACGAAATAGAGCAGCATCGGTCCGATACTGGTAAAGGTATGCAGGACCACGAAGAACCAGCGGCCAGCCATGCTTTCACGTATGTGCAGGCGGATCATGCGCTTATTGACGTTTTCATAGCGCTCCTGTTCGACCTGTTCCTTGCCGAACAGCTTGACCAGCAGCTGGCCGCTGACGGACAGGGTCTCGTTCAGGATCCCGTTGACCTCATCGTTGCAGGCCTGGGCCTCCCCGGCCAGTTTCCACCGCTTTTTGCCAGCCATCCGGGTGGGCAGGGTGAAGATCGGGACAATGGCGATACCCACCAGGGCCAGGATCCAGCTCTTCTGAAACATGGCCACCAGGGCCACCACCAGGGTCATGGTGTTGGACAGGATGCTGGTAAAGGTATTGGTCACC
>JAILDJ010000280.1 GCA_024689505.1 Clostridiales bacterium | reverse complement strand
GAAAGGACCATCAGCAGACGGTGATGTTTGACGATGCTTCCTGCCAAACGATCTCCCTTGATCGTCAGCGGCTTATGGTGCGCTGCCGTGATCGCCCGGTCAAAGACCAGGATCAGGGACGGAAGGATGGTTACACAGGCGATCACACCAAGCACGACGCCTTTAGCCATGACGATACCCATATCCAGTCCCAGGGTAAAGGTCATGAAACAGAGTGCGATGAAGCCTGCGATCGTCGTAAGGGACGAGCCTGCGACCGATGTGATCGTTGCCGCGATCGCATGCGCCATCGCCTCTTCCTTATCAAAGTAAGATCCTTTCATCTCCCGGTAACTGTCCCAAAGGAAAATAGAATAATCCATGGTGACCGCCAGCTGCAGCACAGCAGCCAGCGACATGGTGATAAAGGAGATCTCTCCTTGTATCACGTTGGTACCCAAGTTATAGACGACAGCGATACCAATGTTCAACAGGAACAGGACCGGTGCCATCCAGGAGTCCATGGTGATCGCCATGACGATGGCCGACAGGATGACGGCGATCGAAACATACCAGACCAGCTGATCTTCCACCAGGTTCTTGGTATCCGTCACGATGGCGGACATACTGCTCATAAAGCATTGTTCCCCTGCCACTTTGCGGATCTCTTCAATGGCATCCATCGTGGAGGTCTCCGAAGTGCCGCCGTCGAAGAAGACGGCCATCAACGTAGCGTTATCGGAATGGAAGATGTTGTAGATCTTCTTTGGCAGCAGATCCTGCGGAATATTGTCCGATACGAACGTGTCGTACCAGATGACTTCCTCCACATGATCGACCGCTTCCACCTGCTCCTTCAGTCTTGCCGCCTGTGGATCGGTCATGCCTTCCACGACCAATAAAGCATAGGCGCCTTTTCCGAAGTCTTTCAACAGTACGTCCTGTCCCTGCATGGTCTCGATATCGTCGGGCAGGTAGTACAGGATATCATAATTGACTCTCGTATTGAAATACCCGATCGCGGCCGGTATCAAAAGTACCAGACTGACCGCCAGGATCCAGATCCTGCCTCTTGCGATCGTTCGTCCAAACTTCAACATAGAATTGCTCCTTTTCTGACCATCGGTCATTTTCGAAGGTAGTATACGTCTAAAATGACCAATAGTCAATATCTTTTCGTTTAAAAAATGAACTTTGGTCATTTTTACGTATTTTTTGGCAGGATCTCCTTGCTTTATTGGTAACTAATCAATTTGACAAACCGGTTTTGGTTAAGGTAGAATACGAAAAGAATCACATTTCAAGAGGTAGCTTCCTATGAGCAAGGTCGAAGAGAACAAACAATTGAAACTGTCCCGTCTGATGGAGACCGCCTTCTCTTTGTTTACAACAAAGGGGTTCGCGCATACTACGATCTCCGACATCGTCCGTGAAGCGGACATGGCCAAAGGAACTTTTTACTTATATTTTCATGATAAATACGAATTACAGGAACGTCTGATCGTCTGGAAGGCGGAGGAACTGTTCCGTCATGTTGTCAGCGAATCCGGCTACGAATCCTATGACACGCCCGAAGATAAGGTCATCGCGATCATAAATGACATCCTGGAGCAACTGCAAAAAAACCCCCGGCTTCTGAAGTTCATCAATAAGAACCTGAGCTGGGGGGTGTTCCGCCGGGCGATCGACCGCTCGGAGAATGACTATATGTCGTTTTTTAAAGGGATCCTGGGGCTTTCGGATGACCAACGCGCAGAGATCCTGATCTATCTGATCATCGAGTGTGTCAGCTCCACCTGTCACAGTGTGATCCTGGAGCAGAATCCTGTAGATCTTCAAACCTTCCGGCCCTATCTGGACCGTTTGATCCGCGGCATCTTAGCTCCGGAGATCGAAAAATAAAAGAGCAATGAAGTAACGATGCACTCGTTATTTCACTGCTCTCTTTTTCTTTATGCGATCTTGATGACGTAGGCGTAAGGCGGAAGCTGTTCCGGCAGGGTGACCGTAAGACCGCCATCCTTCTGTTCGAACGCGGCAGGGCCGGCACCAAGGATCGAAACCGATGCTCCTTCCGGTACTTCCAAACCTTTGATCGTGACGGTCTGACCCGGTTCCTCATCCATGACGATGGCATACAGAGCATCGTCTTTCTTTGTATAACGGACTTCCTTGCCATCCGTCGTCAGATCAGTCTGCTTGTCCTCACGGCAGGTGGTCGCGTAGATCGCCTCGCCGTTGACCTTCAGCCACGCGCCGGTCTCCAGCAGCGGTCTCACCTGCTCCTCCTGGATCGTACCATCCGGCAGCGGTCCGACGTTCAGCAGCAGGTTACCGTTCTTGGCCGTGACATCGATGATGCACCAGATGACATCTTTGCCTTTCATGAAATTGGCAGGGTTCTCATTGCGGTTGTAGCCGAAGCTCATGCCGATGCCCCGGCACAGTTCCCATTTCTCGGTATCATATTTCAGCACTCGGGCGTATTCCGGTGTGTAATAATCACCGATCTCTATCTGGAACGGAATGCCCTCGCCTTTGCTCTTAGCTTCATAGATCTGATCGATATATTCCTGACGGCCGGCCTCGTCGACCTGCTTCCAGCGGTTGTTCAGGACACCGTCCTCGACCGTATTGTAGTAATCTGCGAACAGCTGCATCAAGTCGGTCTGCGCCGGATAGCCCATATCGTTCCACAGCACGGAGGGCTTGTACTTCTCGATCAGCTCACGGGTCTGCGCCTCGGAATAAGCCGCATATGCATCGGAAGCCACATAATGATCCGCCCAGTTTTCCGGACTGTTCATGGGCTTATCTTTGAACGTCCAGTCAAAGATGCCGGAATAATACAGACCCATCTTGATGTCGTGTGCCCGGACCGCATCCGTCAGCTCTCCCACCAGATCCCGTTTGGACTGATAGTCCGGCATGAAGGGGTTCTTGTGCGCGCTGGGCCACAGAGTATAGCCGTCATGATGCTTCGTGACCAGCACCACGTACTTGGCCCCGGCCTCCTCGAACAGCTTGGCCCAGGCTTCCGGGTCCATCTTGTCGCTTTCCTTCTGGAATTCATGATAGAAATCGAAATAATCGAAATCCTTGCCATAGGTCTCGGCATGATATTCCTGCGTCGGGGATCCCGGGCAGCGTAAGCTATTAAGGTACCATTCCGCATAGGGATGATACTTCATCTGCTCTTCCATGGAAGGCGCCGCGTCGCCGTCTACCATGCTTTCTCCTTCAGGCTTTTTCACAGCCCATCCGGGCACGGAGAACAATCCCCAGTGGATGAATATGCCGAATTTCGCGTCCTTGAACCACTGTGGTGCTTCATGGCTTTGAATAGATTCTTTGGTTGGTTCGTACATGCTATTCCTCCTCGTCATGATGCTTATTTTGAAAGCAGCTTTGCGGCCGCTTCGTCTACAAAAACAGTTACATCAGGGTGCAGCTGCAGCGCAGATGCAGGACACAAAGGGGTGATGGGGCCTTCGATACAGGCTTTGACGGCTTCCGCTTTTGCCTCTCCGGAGGCCAGCAGGATGATGCGCTTCGCTCGCAGGATCGAGCCGATACCCATACTGATGGCCTGGCGCGGCACATCTTGTTCCGAATCAAAGAACCGGGCATTGGCCTTGATCGTACTTTCCTGCAGATCGACCACGTGCGTTCCTGCAGGGAAATGATCGGAAGGCTCGTTGAAAGCGATGTGCCCATTGTTGCCGATGCCCAGCACCTGAAGATCGATCCCTCCGGCGGCCTGGATCATAAGATCATACGCCTCGCAAACCATTTCCGGGTTCTCGGAGTTTCCATGCGGCACATATGTATTGGCCGGATCGATATTGATATGATCGAACAGGTTTTCATTCATAAAATATCGATAGCTTTGCGGATCCTCCGGCTGGATCGGATAGTATTCATCCAGATTGAAGGAACGTACTTTTGAAAAATCCAGTGTGCCCTGTTCATAAAGCTTCACCAGGTTTTTATACATGCCAACAGGCGTAGAACCTGTCGCGAGGCCCAGGATGCAATGCGGTTCCCGATGGATCGTCTCCGCGACCAGGGAAGCTGCCCGACGGCCGATTTCATCCTCATCCTTACATTTGATGATATCCATATTAATTTTCATAGATCGTTTCCCCTCCCGTTATTGTACGATATATGTTCATGTCTTCGTCTATGAGGATCAGATCCGCGTCCTTCCCGGGCTCGATGGACCCTTTGCGGCGATCGACTCCAATGGCGCGGGCCGGATGCAGGCTGGCACAGCAGATCGCTTCCGGCAGAGAAAGATCAGTATACGTATAAAGATTATGTACTGCCTGATTCAGACGCAGTACAGAGCCTGCTATGGTCCCGTTCGGCAGCAGGCAGCGAATGCCCTCCTTCTGCACCATCTGACCGCCCAGGTCATAGGATCCATCCGGCAGACCGGCAGCCCGCATGCTGTCAGTGATCAGCACCAGATGATCCTTTTTGCAGTCGGCTACCAGCTGGAACAGGCCTTTATTGATATGAAATGTATCAGCGATCAGCTCGCAGTACGCGTCTTTACGCGTCAAAGCCGCACCTACCAACCCGGGATTGCGGTGATGGATACCGTTCATGGCATTGAACAGGTGCGTGACCTCGGTTGCACCGGCATCGAAGGCTTCCAGCGCCTCCTCATACCCGATCGCCGTATGGCCGACGGCGACTCTGGTCTCCGTCGATGAAGTCAGTTCCCGGATCAGGTCCATGGCACCTTCCAGCTCCGGTGCCAGCGTGATGAGCCGGATGATATCGGTATACGCCATGACGAAGTCTTTGTCCGGCGGGATGATATATTCTTCCAGATGCGCGCCTTTCTTGGCCGTGCTGATGAAGGGCCCCTCCATGTTGACGCCCAGGATCTCGGCGCCGCCCCAGACAGCCTTGTCATACACGCTTTCTTTTTTCAAACCACGGATCAAGTCGAAGGATCGTCCAAGGGATTCCAAAGGATAGGTCATCAGTGTGGGCAGCCAGGAAGTAACTCCATCCGTCGCGACGGACCGGCACATACGGCGGATCCCTTCCGCGTCCGAGGTGGTGGCGTCCTCACCCACACAACCATGGCTGTGCACGTCGATCAGGCCTGGGGCGATCCACTTGCCTGCAGCATCGATATATGTTACGTCCGTACGTGTCGCATCGGCCGGTACGATTTCCCTGATGGTATCATCGAAAATGATCATCATATCCTCGGCCACACGGTCTTTCAACACGATCGGCCCGTTGATCAGGCATTTCATGGACATCACGCTCCCTCTGTTTATTGGTTAGTTGTATTATACAGAGGAACCCATGAAAAAGCAAGTTGCGCAGCCAAAAGTTGCGCTTTTCGGTTGCGTCCTGTTCCCTTTTGTGATACTGTAAAGAAAAACCTTATCTTTTGGAGGAGGAGCATCATGATCAAGTTCGGAACCGGCGGTTGGCGCGCCCGTATCGGCGAGGATTTTTATATCGGCAACATCCGGAAGATCGCGGCCGGCCTTGCCTATATGATCCATGAAGATAATCTGGAAGACCAGCCGGTCATGATCGGGTATGACCGTCGTTTTCTGTCACGGGAAGCGGCGCAGTGGGTCGCCGAGGTACTGACGGCTTCCGGGATCCACGTACTGTTCATGCAGCGCAGCGCTCCCACGCCTTTGGTCATGTTCCAGGTCAAAGAACGCAGCCTGCATTTCGGTGTTGAGATCACCGCATCGCACAACCCTGCCACATATAATGGTTTCAAGCTGATCGTAGAGGAAGGCCGCGACGCGCCGGTGGAGGTCACTGATCGGCTGGAACAGATCATCTTAGGGATCCCGGAAGAGCTTTCTATCCTGCCCTTTGACACCGCGGTGGAACAAGGGCTGGTCAGCATGCTGCACAACCCCTTCAACGAATTCATCGACAGTATCCTGAACGTGCTGGACACCCAGGCCATCCGCGACAGGGGCCTGCGCATCCTCTTCGACTCCATGCACGGTTCCGCCACCTACCCGCTGACGGTCATCTTCAATACCACCCGCTGCACCTTTGACCAGATCCATGGAGATCGCGACGCGTTCTTCGGCGGCCTAGTGCCAGCGCCAGCGGAAACGACCCTTTTCGAGCTGAAAGAAAAGGTGATCCACGAAGGTTATGACCTGGGCATCGCCGTCGATGGCGATGGGGATCGTCTGGGCATCATCGACAGCAACGGTGCCTATATCAGCGCCAATGACATCCTGGTCCTGCTCTATTGGTATCTGCATGAGATCAAAGGATGGAAAGGTCCGGTCGTGCGCAACATTTCTACGACTCACATGCTGGACCGCGTGGCTGAAAGCTTCGGCGAAGTCTGCTACGAAGTCCCGGTGGGTTTCAAGTATATCTCTTCGAAGATCGATGAGGTGGACGCAGTTCTGGGCGGGGAATCCTCCGGCGGTCTGACCGTGCGCGGACACATCCACGGCAAGGATTCCGTCTACTCCTCCGCTCTGTTTGTCGAAATGGTGGCCAAAACCGGCCAGCGTCCCAGTGACCTGATGGCCTATCTGCGCGAACGGTACGGCGCCTACTATATGAAAGAGGCAAACTTCGCCTTCCCCGCCGATCGCAAGGCAGAGCTGGCCCATCGCATCATGGTCGCGAAGGAACTCCCGGCTTTCTTGCCGGCACCGGTCCGTGTCTCCTATCTGGATGGCTGCAAATGCTACTTTGAGGACGATTCCTCCGTCACCTGCCGTTTCTCGGGCACAGAACCGCTGCTGCGCATCTTTGCCGAAGGCCGCAGCGAAGACGAGGCCATCGAATACATCGAAGCCTGGAGAGAATTGCTGAAGATCTAACCAAAAAAGACCCTGTTCGGGTCTTTTTTTATTCTACCGGGATATTGGGAATGGTGTCGACCTCATAGGTCTGGATGAATTCTTCGTCACCCTCCAGCCCTTCCGCACGGACGCGGACTACGGCATCTGATCCATCACAGTTCTGCAGGATCGCCTGGCAGCGGCCATGGAACAGGCGGCGATAATGCAGACCGTCCGGTTCATGGGAATTCGGATCCCCATTGCCAGTCCCGATGATCTTGGCGCCGCCTTCGGTCTCGAAGAAGACCAGTGTATCGGCGGAGGGCACGAAGTTGCCCATGGCGTCCACCGCTTCCGCATTGACTGCAATGGCATCTGATCCGTCCGCCGCCAGGATCGTCTTGTTCAAAGTCAGGCGGATGCGTGCTACCGCACCGGGCGTTCGCTGGATCTCCTCGCAGAGGACGGTGTCTCCTTCGTAACCGACGGCACGCATCGTACCCATCTCATAAGGCGCGTCCCAAGAGACCATCTCGTAGGGGTCCACCGCTTTGCGGCCCAGGGAACGGCCGTTCAGGAACAGTTCCGCTTCCTTACAGTTCGTATAGATCCTGAATTCCGTCGGCGTGCCAGTATCCATGGGTTGGTCCATATCCGGCAGCGCATGCACGAAGGGTGCCTTCGTCCAGAAGGCTTTGTACAGATAGGCCGCATTCTTCTTGAATCCACAGGAATCCAAGGCGCCGAAAAGGGAAGCGATGGTCGGCCAGCGGTACGGGGTCGGCTCTCCTCGATAATCCAGCCCCGTCCAGACGAAGGTACCGGAGATGAACGGCCGCTCATTGACCTGCTTCCATCCGTCGCGCACCGTATTGCCCCAAGGCGCGCGATCCTCATCCAGATCCGCACAGACGTGACGCTCCTCATCGGTCTGGTACACACCGCGGGCCGCGAACGCCGAGATCGTTTCCGAACCCACGATCGGGATCTCCGGGAAGCGCTCATGGACAGCGTCGTATTGGTTTGTATTATAATTGACACCGATCACGTCCATCAGCGGTGCAGTACCTTCCGGTTCCAGAAAACCATTGTTGTTAGCTCCGGTGAATGGCCGGCTGTCGTCCTCCCGGCTGATCACTTCCCGCATGCGACGGGCGATCCTGGCACCGTACTCGGTTCCCTGCAGGGGTTCTTCATTGAACAATGAATAGAAGATCACCGAAGGATGGTTGCGAGCCCGTCGGGCCATGTCCCGAATGTTCTTCAAAGTATCCGGATCTGTGCGGAACGAACGGCTCTCTTCCATGACCATCAGGCCGATATGATCTGCGATCTCCTGGATCTCCGGGTCCGTATGATGCGCCGTACGGATGGCCGTGGCGCCGATCTCCTTCAGGCAGCGCAGGCGGTATTCTTTGATCGCGTATGGCACCGCGACGCCCACACCGGTATGATCCTGATGGATGCAGAAGCCCTTGAGCTTCTGATTAACGTCATTCAGGTAGAAGCCTGTCTCCGGGTCGAATCGCAGCGTCCGGAAACCGAACCACTCTTTGCGATAGTCCAGGATCTGGCCTTCCGCCCGCAGTTCCGCCGTGCAGCGATATAACACCGGATGATCCGTATCCCAAAGCTCGACATCCTCCGGATAGGCGATCACGGAAATGTATTCCTTCTCACCTTGATCCACCAGAAGCTTGCGCGACGCATCCGCGATCTCGTTGCCCTCCGGATCATACAAGTAGACGCGCACCTCGGCGCGCTCCGGGTGATAGGTCGTGTTTTCGACTTCCACCGAGACCCGCACGATCCACTGTCCGTCCTCCAGTTCCGGCCGTACGAACAGGCCTTGCTCCGCGATATGGACCTTTTCTTTCTTGAGCAGCCAGACGCTGCGGTAGATGCCGCAGCCTTCATACCACCAGCCCTCGTCTTCGCTCGGATCGATCTCCACCACCAGGACGTTTTCCGCGCCAAAGTGGGCTACGTCCGTCATGTCGACCGTAAAGGGGTGATAGCCGGACCGGCTGACGTACAGCACGGTTCCGTTGACGTATACGGTCGCTTCCCGGCTCACACCTTCGAACTCCAGGAGGATCTGCTTGTCACGATCCGCCTCGTCCAACAGGAAATGCAGCCGGTACCAGACCGGACTTTTGACCTTTCCGCCGTGGAAAACACCGATTTCGCTTTCATCCGTGAAATCGTGTGCGATCACACTGTCATGCGGAACTTCCACGGTGGCCCAGTCACTATCATCATATTCCATAGAGGTGGGGCCCCAGTTCATGGTGACCTTGCCATACAGGCCGCGGACCGCATCGTGCCGGTCCTTCGGCGCTTTCTCCAGTGCCCCTTCATAAAACTTCCAACCGTTCCGCAGGGCAAAAAGCCCCGGCTGCTGATCAAAATGTTTCATGGTACTGCTCCTGCTTTATCTCCGGTATTTGTAGGGTGACGTTTCGCCACAGTAGATGCAGCGATAGACCTCTCCCTCAGCCTCACTATGCTCGAAAACATGATCCAGCTCCTGCTCGATGGAAGTGATGCAGCGCGGATTCTTGCATTTGATGATGTTGGTCAGACGTTTGGGCAGGGTCAGATCCCGCTTCTCCACGATGACCCCGTCCTTGATGATGTTGACGGTGATATTGTGATCGATGAAGCCCAGGATGTCCAGATCGACCAGGTCCAGCCCGCCTTCGATCTTGATGATGTCCTTGCGGCCCATCTTGTTGCTGCGGGCATTCTTGATGATGGCCACGCAGGAGTCCAGTTTGTGCAGTCCAAGATCATGATAGATCGACATGGCGCGTCCGGCCTGGATGTGATCCAGTACCACGCCGTTTTCCAATGCTCCTACATTCAGCATGCGGTCTCATCTCCTTTCAGACCCAAGAGGGTCATGATCAGTGCCATGCGGGCGTATACACCGAAATGCGCCTGTTTGAAATACACCGCCCGCGGATCATCATCGACCTCCGTGGAGATCTCGTTGACGCGCGGCAGCGGATGCATGACCAGGCAGTCCGGTCCTGCCAGCTTCATCTTTTCCGTGTCCAGGATATAGCTGTCTTTCAGGCGGATGTACTCATCCTCATTGAAAAAGCGTTCTTTCTGGATCCGGGTCATGTACAGGATATCCAGTTCTCCGATGACGTCCTCCAGCCGCTCCACTTCCTTGAACGGGATGTTCTTGGTCTCCAGTCCCAGTTTGCGCACGGAGTCCGGTACGCGCAACTGCTCCGGCGAGATCAGCACGAAGCGGATCCCGGTATAGCGCGACAGCGCAAATATCAAGGAATGTACCGTGCGGCCGAATTTCAGGTCTCCGCACAGGCCGATGGTCAGATCGGACAGACGGCCCTTCAGCGTACGGATCGTGAACAGGTCCGTCAGCGTCTGGGTCGGATGCTGATGGCCGCCGTCACCGGCATTGATGACAGGGATCCAGGATTTCTGCGCCGCCACGAGTGGCGCGCCTTCCTTGGGGTGCCGGATCGCCGCGATGTCCGCGTATCCGGAAATGATGCGGATCGTGTCCGCTACGCTCTCTCCTTTGGCGGCTGAACTGGAATCCGCCGAAGAAAAACCCAATACGCTGCCCCCGAGGTTCAGCATCGCGGCTTCGAAGCTGAGGCGGGTGCGGGTACTGGGTTCATAGAACAGCGTCGCGATCTTCTTGCCCTTGCAGACGTCACGGAAACGGGCCGGATCCTGACGGATCTCCTCCGCCAGGTCCAGCACCTGATCAAGTTCTGCAACAGAAAAATCCAGAGGGTTCAAAAAGTGGCGCATAATGATCTCCTTTGATTTCTTTCGTTGATCCGATTATACGGAACATAGAGTCCGTTTGCAAGCTTTTTAGCGGAAAGTCACGTAAAACCAGATCGCCTGGCTCTCGTCCATGTAATACCAGACCAGATCGTAGGAAAAGCCATAGTAGCTGGCAGCGTTGTCGATATAGCTCTGGGTGTTGTCCAGAAAATCCCGGTACATGGACGTCTCCTGGATCTGGAAAGCAAAGGAACCTTCTGATCCCGAGGTCCAGATCCTGTACAGCATATCATTGAACAAGGACTGTACGGATTCGTCCGGCAGGATATAGGTCCAGTTGCGGAAATGATAGCAGCCTTCCATGGTCTCCGCACCAGGCAGATCAAAATACTGATAGGATTGCTGCAGATTGTACTGTCCGCGGATCATATAACGGTCGACATTCACCAGGCCATAGATATACAGTTCCGGGAACTCCGGCGCGTCGATATCATCATGGGTGATATCCAGATCGTACCAGCTGCCATCGATCTTGACAACGTTCCAGGCATGCCCGTCAGAATCGTCCAGCAGGCGGCCGGTCAGGATATAATTGGGGATGCCCGCCCGATCCATCAACCATTTGAACGTTAAGGAGATCCCATCGCACTTGGCCCGGTTCTCGATCAGCAGGCCGTATGGGTTCTCCGCGTTCGTCGTCGTACGGTCGTACGTGTTGTTCTTGATCACATAGCGATAGATGTACAGTTCCTTTTCATAATCGGAAAGGCCGTTCATCTCCGCTTCCATCTGCTCCAGGACCGCTTCGACCTGCGCGACTTTGTCCCGCCACTCGGCTTCATCCATCGTATACTCGATGGTACGTGAAGTCACCTGTCCATCGCCATTGGTGTAATACGTATAAGTAGCTTCCCTGTTGTACTGCATCATTTCAGGGCATTCATACACCAGCAGCTGCGCCAGCTTGTCGTTCTGCTCCGGCGTGATCGGATATGGATAGAAGCAGCGTTCTTCAAACCGGGTCGTCGCAAGATACAATGCTTTGAGATCCTCCATCTCTTCCTGCGAAAGCTGGTTGATGAAATACTTATTGGTAAGATACGGGATCTCCACCTCTACCGGCTGCGGCGGACCTTCTTCCTCAAAATCCAGATCGTCCTCTTCCCAGACTTCTTCGTGCGGGACCGGCGTCGGCGCGAGATCTGCCCCCTCTTCCTTTTGCTCCCCATCATGGCCTGATTCCTGCGTTTCCTCTTTGGATTCAGAAGAGGCAGGCGCATCGAACAGTTGGCCGACCGGGTTTTGTTTGCTGCAGGCCGTGACCATGAGGGCCAACAGCAGGATCAGAATGATACAGCGTGATCGCTTCAATTAGTTTTCCTCCTCGGCTGCGGGTATATCGTAATAATACCACTGCCCTTCATGTGCCGCAGCCAGCACTTCCGCTTCATAGGCCGGCTCGATCCGGCCTTCGCTCAGCGCGGTGATCCGCTTGTGGAACGTTTCTTTGTTCTCAAGCGGGACCAGGACCTTCATTTCGACCTGGTCGGTATAGATCGTATCCTCGATGGCATAGCTGTCCTGCATCAGGCCGTACTGCATCTTCCCGAGCATGGTATATTCCATGCGCAGTGAAGCCCTCAGGTACGAGCACTTCTCGATGATCCCTGCCTTGTCCAAGGCGATGCGTCCCGCGTGCCCATATGCCCGGACCAAACCTCCGGTGCCCAGCAAAGTGCCGCCGAAATACCGCACCGTGACCAGCAGCGTATTGTGCAGGTCCTCGCCCTGCAGGAGGTTAAGCAGCGGCATACCTGCGGTATGCACCGGCTCTCCATCGTCCGAAAAACGGCGAACTTCTTTACGGATGCCGATGCTGTAGGCATAGACTCCGTTGTGGGTGGCGTTCCAGTATTCTTTGCGCAGCCGCTCCAGGATCTGAAGGATCTCCTCCTCAGTTTCCACGGGGAAAGCCATCCCGATGAAGCGGGACTTCTTCTCGACAAATTCGTCGGAAGCCGCCTGAAAGACCGTTTTGAACCGCATTATGACACATCCTTAACATTAAATTCATTTTTATATTATATCACAAGTCTTCACAATTGTATATTTTTTTGCTATAATAATCTTTGTATATTCAAATACTATGCCCTTATGTGGCTTTTTGAAAGGAACGTCCTATGGATTTTAGTAAAGCTTATAACCGTACAAGGCGTCTGGGCCGATTCCATACCGCGGAAAAATTATATTCCCGCGCTTGGTTATATGCCCTTCGCATCGCTTGCATCGGAGTCCTGGTCGGCGGCTTTGCCGCGGCCGGCATCCTGCTCGGCGCGTTTATGGGCATCATCAACCGGGCACCGGAAATGTCCATGGCCAACTTCGATATCAACACCAGTACCTCCTATATATATAATCGCGACGGAAAGGAACTGGTGCAGCTCAGGACCGAGATCAACCGGATCTACGTGGATGCGGCTCACATCTCGCCCCACTTGATGCATGCCATCGTCGCCGTCGAGGATGATCGTTTCTATCAGCATAACGGTATCGACATCCAGGCGATCATGCGTGCCGGTGTCTCCCAGCTCAAGGGCAGCAGCGAAGGTGGTTCCACCATCACGCAGCAGCTCATCAAGAACATGGTCCTCACCTCCGAGCAGACCTTGACCCGTAAATTCCAGGAATGGTATCTGGCCCTCAATCTGGAGCACGAACTGACCGAGAAATACGGCCGCGACCGCTGCAAGGAACTCATTCTGGAGACCTACATCAACTACGTCAACTATGGTAACTCCACCTATGGGCCGGAAGCTGCGGCGCAGCGCTACTTCAACAAAAGCGCAGCGGATCTGACCATCTCCGAGTCAGCGCTGCTGGCTGGTGTCATCAACGCCCCCTCCCGCTACGACCCAATCGAGAACTACGACAACATGAGCCGCGAGCGTCAGGAGCTGGTGCTCATGCGTATGCACGACCAAGGCTACATTACAGACGAGGAATACCAGGAAGCGCTGGAGGACGACGTTTTCAAGCGCATCCAGAAGAACAACAAAAAATACAAGAAGAAGCAGAAGAACGAGGTCTATTCCTATTATATGGATGCGGCCATCAACCAGGTCATCGCCGACCTGTCCAAGGAGTATGGCTACACCTATTCCGAAGCTTCCCAGCTGCTGTACTATGGCGGTCTGAAGGTCTATCTGGCGCAGGATGAAGAAAAACAGGCCGTACTGGATCGGATCTACGCCGACGACAGCAACTTCGAGAGCGCCCATTGGTATCAGCTCACCTACTATCTCACCATCTTCGATGAGAAAGAGCCGGACGACATGTCCCTGGCGCAGAACCTGTATTTCGTCGGCCTGTATGCCAGTGAAGATGAGATGCAGTGGGCGATCGATGATTTCAAGTCCCAGCACCTGAAGTCCGGCATGGTCTCCGGCAAGGATTACGTCGAAAGTCAGGACGTGTACGACGAGCCGCAGTCCACGGCGGTCCTCATGGATCAGAAGACCGGTGTGGTCCTGGCCATCGTCGGCGGCCGCGGCGAAAAGACGCAAAGCCGTTCACTGAACCGTGCCACCGATACCGCGCGTCAGCCGGGTTCTACCTTCAAGGTCATCGCGTCCTTCACCGGCGCGATCGATTCCGGCCACTGCACGCCGGCCTCCGTTTACGACGATGTCCCGTTCACCTATGGCGACTGGACGGTCCACAACTGGTGGGGCGATTCCTACAAGGGTCTGTGCACGCTGCGTGAAGCGACGGCCAACTCACAGAACATCATCGCCGCCAAGTGCATGATCGACTACGGTGTAGAGAACAACTTCGAGTACGTCAAGAGCTATGGTTTTACTACCTTGCGTGAAGAACCGGATGAAAACGGTAATACCGATGTCGTTCCTTCCCTGTGTCTGGGCTCCGGCAGTGTCACCAATCTGGAGCTGACCGCAGCCTACGCTACCATCGCCAACGGCGGTGTCTACCACGAGCCCATCTTCTACACCCGTGTCGAGGATGCGGAAGGCAACATCATCATCGATAAGCAGCCTGAGACCCATCGTGTCATCAAAGAAACCACTGCTTTCCTTCTGACCAGCATGATGGAGGACTGCGTCAGCGGCGCCAACGGCGGTACCGGTACCTATGCGGATTTCGATACCAACATGGGCATCGCCGGTAAGACCGGTACGACCTCCGACGAGCACGATCTTTGGTTTGTTGGTTATACCCCATATTATACACTGGGCATCTGGACCGGATACGATTATTACACCTATAAGAATGTGGACGATTCCGTCGCCCGTGTGACCGGTTACTACCATATCATGCTGTTCGACACGATCATGTCCGAGCTGCATGAAGGCTTGGAACGCAGGCAGTTCAGTATCCCGGATGGGATCACGACCAAACTGGTCTGCACCGAGTCCGGCCAGCTGGCCACCAACCTCTGCAGCGCCGACGGACGTCACTGTGTCTACACAGAATATTTCGACGTCAACAATGCGCCGACTGAGTACTGCAAAGTCCACGTGGGCGGTACGGTGTGCTCCGAGACAGGCATGGCACCGACCCGGTACTGCCCGAGCACCCGCAGCGGTGTCTTCATCCAGCGTACCGAGGAACAGCTGAAGGCCATCGACCGGTCGCAGACCGGCAAGATCGCCGACTGGCGGTATGAAGCACCTTCCAATTTCAGTACTTCCGGTGCGACCTGCAACGTCCATACCGAGTCCTGGTATAAAGAACAACAGGCGAAAAAGAAAGCGGAAGAAGAAGCCAAGAAGAAAAAGAAGAAAAAGAAGGCTGAAAGCTCCGAGACTACGGAGGACAGCGGCTCTTCCAATGACTCCGGAAGTGATGATTGATCCTCAAGGGAACCGTTTTTCAGGCGGTTCCTTTTCTTTTGCAGAATAATCCATCTTTTTAGAGAACTCTGCATCCCGGTCTTTCTCCATTCATGATATAATACATACAATCATATCCGCAGGAGGTATTCCATGCTCTACGATCTATCCGGCCAGTGGACCGTCACCCTGTCCGATGGCTCCACATACCAGGCCCAATTACCCGGCACATTGGATGAAAACCGCATTGGTCACCCAGACGCCACCGGGATCACGACGCGTCTGACCCGTGTCTGCACGTATGAAGGCCCCGCGATCTTCACCCGCATTTGGGACAGAGCAGTGCCAGATGGCCGGCTGTTCCTGGAAGTCGAACGGTCGCGCGCGCTGTCACTTACGATCGATGGTGCTGCCGTTGCACCGCTCCACCCTCAGACCATCAGCACACCGACGCTCTTTGAGGTAACGGGTCTGCTGCAGGAAGGTTCCGAGATCTCCTTCACCTGCGACAATGCCTACCCAGGCATGCCGCACGATAATATCGTTTATTCCTCAGCCGCAACCGACGAGACCCAGACCAACTGGAATGGTCTCCTGGGCTATCTGCGGCTGCGCTCCGAAAGCGACCCTAGCATCGAAGCTGTCCGTGTCTACCCGCATATCGCAGGCAGCACCCGGACGGTGGACGTTTATGTGGACGTGCTTGCCGCGCACAATTCCAAACAGACCATGACTTTGACCTGCCCGGCATTCCTCGAAACGCCGGAGCCCACGGTCCATAAACTGGAGCCCGGCCGGCAGACGCTGGTCTTCAAGGATCTGGCGATCCGTGCCGACGCCTTGCTTTGGGATGAATATGAAGGCAATCTCTATACGCTCCAGGCTGCATTAGGAGATTACAGCAAAGCCGTCGATTTTGGCCTGCGTACCTTCTCCTGGAACCGGGATGGCCGCTTCACCTTGAACGGCCGGGTCATCTTCATCCGCAGCGAAGCCAACTGCTGTGAATTCCCGGAGACCGGCCATGCGCCGATGACGGTGCCCGAATGGCTGGACGTCCTCAAAACGTATCGATCGTACGGGATCAATTGCATGCGCTTCCACTCTCACTGCCCACCGGAGGCTGCCTTCACCGCAGCCGACCAACTGGGCATGCTCATGCAGCCGGAACTATCCCATTGGAACCCGCGCAATGCTTTTGAAAGCCCCTTCAGCCGGGACTATTATTTCGCGGAGGCACAGGAGATCGTACGGACACTGGCGGATCATCCTTCCTTTGTCATGCTGACCTTCGGCAATGAATTGTGGGCCGGACCAGAAGGGCACGTGATCATGCACGAGTTGATCCATCTGCTGCAGGAGCAGGATGGAACACGTTTGTACGCCAACGGTTCCAACGTACACTACGGACGGATGGGTGCCGATCCCGACAGTGATTTCTATGCTTCGCAGAAGTATTTCGACATGGATCTGCGTGGTGCTTTCAGTGAAATGAAAGGCTTCATCAACCAGGAATACCCTTCCGCCACCCATGATTATAATGACACGATGGAAGAATTGCGCAAGGTCTACACGAAACCGGTCTTCAGCTTTGAAGTCGGCCAGTTCGAGGTGCTGCCGGACTTTGATGAGCTGGCAGATTTCCAGGGTGTGCGCCTTCCGGTGAATCTGGAGATCATCCGGGACCGCGTGCAGGAAAGGGGTCTTCTGCCACAGTGGAAATCCTACGTTGAGGCGACCGGAGAAGTCTCGCTGATGGGCTATCGGGCTGAGATCGAGGCCGTATTGCGCACACCGGGCTTGAGCGGGATCTCCCTGCTTGGCCTGCAGGATTTCACAGGTCAGGGCACGGCGCTGGTCGGCATGCTGAACAGCCATCTGGAGCCGAAACCCTTCTCCTTCGCGGACCCCAAGCGCTTCCACCAGTTCTTCAATGACGTCGTGCTGTTGGCGTTGCTGCCACATTACACGTGGACCGTCGGCACCACAGCGGATGTACCGTTGGAATTGGCCAATTATGGAAAGCATGATCTGAGCGGCGCTGCGCGATACACACTGAAGAAAGATGGCAGGATCGTCAGATGCGGCGCATTGGAAACGACCTTCTGCAAGACCGGCGGTCTGACCCCTCTCGGCACTTTGCAGATCGCTGTCGAAGCACCCGGCCGCTATGATCTGGACCTCTCCTTTGGCGGCTATACCTCCACATATCCGCTCTGGTTCTACGCAGATCAGCCGGTCCAGGCACTGGAAAACGTAACGATCGCCCGCACCCTGGACGGGGCACTGGAAGCCCTTGCCGGGGGCAAACGCGTCTTCCTGTCCCCGCCAGCTGAGAAAGATATCCTGCCCCACTCCATCCGCGGTCAGTTCACGACGGATTTCTGGTCCGTCGGTACGTTCCCGAAACAGGAAGGCGGCATGAGTCTGCTGATCGATCAGGATCATCCTGCATTGGCCGGTTTCCCCACGGAGAACCACACGAACTACCAGTGGTGGGCCATGTCGGACGGTCTGGGCGTTATCGTACCTGAAACACTTAAGTCCATCATCACTTTGATGGATTCCTACGCCTATCTGCGGCCGATGACCTGCCTGTTCGAAGCAAAAGTCGGTAGCGGACGGCTCATGTTCTCTTCCATGGGACTGCTGGAACGTACACAGTACCCGGAAGTGCGGGCGTTGATCGATTCTCTGCTGACCTACATATCCGGGGATCGTTTCGATCCGCAGCAGGAACTGTCCATAGAGGCCCTGCAGGATTTCTTCAAGTAAAACTTGACAAGCAGGATCCAATCACCTATCATTATAGTATGAAAAAGAAAGCACTCATTGCCATGAGCGGCGGCGTGGATTCCAGCGTCGCCGCCTATCTAATGAAGGAACAAGGGTATGACTGTATCGGTGCGACGATGAAGCTCTACGACAACGACGACGTAGGGATCTCACGTACTGCTACCTGCTGCTCAGCCGAGGACGTGGACGACGCCCGCAGCGTGGCCTTTACTTTGGGCATGCCCTATTACGTATTCAATTTCACAGAAGCGTTCAAAGAAGAAGTGATCGGACGGTTCATCCAGGCGTATGAGCAAGGGCGCACCCCCAATCCCTGCATCGAATGCAACCGGTATCTGAAGTTCGAGAAGTTCTATCGGCGTATGCTGGAAATGGGATACGATACCGTGGTCACCGGACATTATGTCCGCATCCGAGAGGATGAAGGCGGCCGCTTCCACTTGTATCGCGCCTTAGATCTTTCCAAGGATCAAAGCTATGTGCTCTACTCTTTGACGCAGGAACAGTTGTCCCACGCAAAATTCCCGTTGGGCGAACTTACAAAGGACGCGGTCCGGGAGATCGCGGAAGCGCAAGGTTTCATCAACGCCAAAAAACATGAAAGCCAGGACATCTGCTTCGTGCAGAACGGTTCTTACGCGGATTTCATCGAGCAGTATACGGGAAAGACCTATGCACCGGGCCCCTTCATCGGGTCGGACGGCAACGTCGCTGGTGCGCACAAAGGCATCATCCGATATACGATCGGTCAGCGTAAGGGCTTGGGGCTTGCTTTTGGCGAACCCGTCTACGTTACGGAAGTCGATCCGGTGGCCAATACGGTCCGCCTCGGGCATAATGAGGACCTCTTTACTACCACGTTAGAGGCGGATGAGGTCAATCTGATCCCCTTCGATCATCTGCCGGGACCCATGCGTGTACAGGCCTCGATCCGCTATCAAGCCCCGCCTCGTCCCGCGACGGTCACTGAAACTCCGGAAGGCCAGCTGCGCCTGGTCTTCGACACGCCGCAGCGTGCCATCACTTTAGGACAGGCCGTCGTTCTGTACGATGGAGACGAGGTCCTGGGCGGCGGTACGATCTGCAAAAAAGAAGTATAGAGCATCATGGACGAACTGCATCAAAAGTATCAACACCTGAAAGATTACATCCGCGGTCTGGGTTCCCTGGCCGTCGGTTTCTCCTCCGGCGTGGACTCGACGCTCATGCTGAAGGCCGCGCACGATGTTCTGGGCGACAAGGCCCTGGCCGTGACCGCGGTGGCCTGCTGGTTTCCCGCCCGCGAACGCGAAGAAGCCATCGAATTCTGCAAAAAAGAAGGGATCCGTCACATCGTGGTCCCCGTAACGCCTGATGAGATCGACGGGTTCCGCGATAACCCGCCGAACCGCTGCTATCTCTGCAAAAAAGCCCTCTTCACCCGCATGGGAGAGATCGCCAAAGCCGAAGGTATCGAGTACCTGGCGGAAGGTTCCAACATGGACGACCTGGGAGACTATCGTCCCGGCCTGATGGCGGTGGAAGAACTTGGCGTCGTCAGTCCCTTGCGTGAAGTCAACCTGTATAAAGAGGAGATCCGTGCATTATCCAAAGAATTGGATCTGCCCACATGGTCCAAGCCTTCCTTCGCCTGCCTGGCTTCACGCTTCGTCTATGGCGAGACCATCACCGAGGAGAAGCTGGCGATGGTCGAACAAGCGGAACAGTATTTGATGGAGCTTGGCTACACCCAGTTCCGTGTCCGCATCCACGACCGCCTCGCCCGCATCGAGCTGCCGCCGGACAAAATACCGGAAGCCGCCGCTCTGGCCCCGCAGATCGACGCCAAGCTGAAGGAGATCGGTTTCCTGTATGTATCCTTGGATCTAGGCGGATACAAGATGGGAAATATGAATAAAGCATTGAAGAAATAAAAGAAACCTCCACGATCAAGTGGAGGTTTTACTGTTTTGATTGTATACTGTCTCGAACCATTGCTCGCTGTCCGGGATGGGCCGCACCGGCCGGAACCACGTCCGAACTTCGCCATCTTTTACAACCGCTTCCTGGATCATGGCATTATGACTGCCGTCGTCCATGCCCTGTTCCACCAGATACGAACCCCGGCTGTATACACCATCCCGGATGGCATCGGCCATGGCGGTCGCATACACATATTGTGCGATCAGCAGATCATAGTCGCATATGGCCTGCAGCCGATCTTCCTCTGCAAAGGACTCCGATACTGTGCAGGTCTGCCAAAAGTCATGCAGTTCCTGCCGCGCCGTTTCCGCGATCTCCCGCAAGGACTGCTCTTCCCGGATATGGGCTGCATGCAAGCTCATGCGGGTGGAAAGCCGACGGCGGATCTGCGCAGTGTTCGAAGCACCTTTTGCCAGGCCTTCCATTTGACGGATCCGCTCTTCTGCCTGCCGCAGCACTTCTTCTGACAAGGGCTTTTCGCCGCGATCGCTCGAGGCGATATGCTGCGCCGCCCGCAGCGCACCGACCTGGCCGGCGTTCAGGGCACTGCCGCCGGGCCGATAGACCCCATGGCTGCCATTGACCTCACCCACCGGGTACAATCCACGTACGTTGCTCTGCCACCGATCATCCCCGGCCAGACCGCCGTTGTTGTGCTGTGCGCACACGGCGATCTCCAGCATCTCATGTTCCAGATCGATGCCATGGCTGCGGTACAGATCGATCGCTTTGGGGTTCATCTTGGCCAATCGCTCGAACGGTGTGCCGGACAGGACGCCGGACCGTTCCAGGTATTCATGCGCTTCCGCGCCGATGTTCGACAGATCCCCGGCCAGTCCGGCAGGGTTCTCACGATAATCCAGGTAGACTCGTCGGCCCTTGAGCTCCGTCTCCTGATAGACCAGGATATCGATCTGAGAGGAACCTTCTGTCTTGCGCGGGTCGAAGGGCCACTGATACCCCTTCAGGAATGTGCGGGTGAAGATCTCCTCATCGGGCAACGCCTCCCGCAGGAATTCTCTGGCATCACTGCCATCCGCCTTTGTGGAGATATAGCGCGGCAGGACCTGCTGATAGGTGCCGGACACGTTCCAGCGGAACCCGATGGACGCAAGACCGTACTGCCATTCCGTGAGATTCTTGCCCATGGCGCCGGCTTCCAGCGCCAGGCCGGTCGATCCATGCTGGGAGCCGGGATAGACGCTGCGTGCGTACAGACCGGCAGGACCGCCCGTGGCATAGACGATATGTCGGGACTGAAACAGCACATAGTCGTGCAGGTCCACAGAATAACACAACACGCCTTCTGCTTGTCCATCCGCAGCCAGCACCCGCACCAGGGTGCAATGGTCGAATACGGGGATGCCGGTGGACAATACCCGGCGCTCCAAAGCCTCCGTCATGAGTTTCGAAGTCAACGGACCCGCGGAAGTTGCCCGCTTGGCAGGGTCATGGTCGGTCTTGTAACCCACATATTCTCCGTAAGCGTTGGCCGGGAACGGTACGCCCAGCTCTGCCAGATGCAGGAAGCACCGCGCCGACAAGGCTGCCTCACACAGAGCGGTATCCCCGTCGATCGCGCCGCCTTCAAAGTAGGTTTCTGCCATCTGACGCACGCTGTCCGGCTGATCCCCCGTCATCGTAAGCTTGTAATACGTCTGCTTGTCGGAGCCCGTGTTGCGGCTCGTGCCTGCCAGTCGGTCCTCCGTGATCAAGGCGATGTTTTCGACTCCAAATTGA
>JAILDJ010000279.1 GCA_024689505.1 Clostridiales bacterium | reverse complement strand
CGGAGGTCTTCTCAATTATTCAGTCGTACTTTTTCAGTCACAAGTGTTCCCAAAGGAACCCGATCGGTGCACTGACATACCGCAGAGAGCACGCCTAAGGATATGATGACAGCCATCGCCATCACTTTGATCCCGGTGCCGGTCTGACGCATCAGTTCTTCACATTGCTCGATGCAGAGACAGATCGGGCAGTCCTCGCCCGTACATTCATGATCCGCTTCCACAACGATAAAGAGAGCGGAAAACAGTACGAAAAACAGCATCATCAAACCCATGATACCGGCTGCAGTTCGTTTGCTTTTGTTTGCTGATGGATGCAGCATCGCTGTTTCCTCCTCTCTATGTTTTTCTTCAGGTGGTTTATCTACACTGGTCGCAGATCCCGTAGAATACCGTGCGCAGCGGATCTAGTTTGAACTGATGCTCTTTGAGCAGATGCGACTGGATCTCTTCCAGTTCATCACAATGCAGATGGATCAATTTCCCGCATTTCTCGCACTTGCAATGGAAACAGACTTCTCCCTCATGCGCGTCTGCCCCGACGTATTCAAAGCAGGCCGGACTGTTCCCATCGATGATATATTTATTGATGATACCCTCGTCCACCATGCTTTCCAACTGCCGATACACCGTAGATTGACTGATCGCTGTGCCTTGAGAGCGAAAGTACGCGCACACATCACCCGCAGTGAAATGACTTCCAGAGACCGTCCTGCAATATGCAAGCAGCGTTTCCCGTTGTCTGGTCTTGTACCTGGAGCGTTCGTTCATCCCTAATTTCCGCCTTTCAATTTGAGAACCATTCCCAATTATAACAGATGCTTTCATTTTGTCAAGCATTTTGGGAATGGTTCTCATTTTGGCATTTTATTCTATGACTTCCACCAGTTCGATGGTGAAGTTCAACTCTTTACCGGCCATCTCATGATTGGCATCGAAGGTGATAGTCTTCTCGTCTTTGGCCGTGACCTTGACCGGGACCGGCTGACCATAGGTGTTCTGCAGATAGACCTGCTGTCCGACGGACAGTTCTTCCGAACCCGGCAGCTGGACGATATCGACGGTGAAAATCGCGTTCGAATCCGGCTCCCCATATGCTTCTTCCGGCATCAGATGCACATTGACGATCTCGCCCACTTCCATGTTCGCGACGGCGGCATCAAAGCCGGGGATCATCATGCCCGCACCGCAGATGAATTCCAACGGCTCTCCTCTGTCATAAGAGGCATCGAACTGCGTCCCGTCGTTGAAGGTACCGCGGTAATGGGTACGGACCTTTTTGCCGATGTTCTTCCCGGCTGGCTTATCTTCCTCGTGGTGGCAGTCGCCAGCGCAGCTGCCTTCATGGTCTCCGCAGGAATGTCCTTCTCCGTGATGATCGCAGTTGGCACCGGTGTTGATCAGTTCTCCGCGCAGATATGCTGCTACCGCTTCATCCGCGTCTCCGGACGCTCCGGCACACAATTCGATCCCCTGCTCAGCAAGCGCTGCCTGCGCTCCTCCACCGATCCCGCCGCAGATCAGGACGTCGATGTCCTTTTCAGACAGCAGTGCCGCTAAGGCGCCATGCCCCTGACCATCCGAACCGATGATCTCCGAGGAGATGACTTTACCGTCCTCGACTTCATAGACCTTGAAGGCCTCCGTGTGCCCGAAATGCTGGAATACCGTTCCATTCTCATAAGTAACTGCGATCTTCATATCGTTTCTTTCTCCTTATATTGGATTTCTTTACAATCATTGAAGCGGGCCAGCCGCTTGATGCTCATTTCGATGGCGTGCTCCAAACGCTTCGTCCTGCGCACGCCCTCCTCGAACCAGATATTTTTCACCAAGAGCATCTGGCTTTTTCTGTCCGCCGCCGCTTCGATACGTCCGACCAGATCCTCACCGTAGAGCATGGGCAGCACATAATACCCAAATCTACGCTTGGCCGCAGGCGTGTAGATCTCCCAGGAATACTGATACCCCCAGACTGCTTCGACCAGTTTTCGGTCCCAAAGCATGGGGTCCAAAGGCGCCAGGAATTCCAGACGCGGCTTCGCATCGACCGTGCCAGCTAAGACCATTTCCATCAATGGCCGGTCCTCGTCCAGCATGAACAAAGGCCCGCGGATCCCTTCCACTTGTACCGGTCTGATCCTTCCTTGTTCTTCCAGGAGCGCGAAAGCTTCCTGCCGCTGTTCGTTGGTCAGCTCGATGCCCAGCCAGGCGGAAGATCCACGGTTCCACAAAAGGCCGACCGCACCGATCCTGCGGAGGATGCGCCAGCAGCGAAAGTCCCGCTCATCCGGGCAGGGATCCTCCGCGCTGAGCAATGCAGCGTCAAAATACTTATCTGCCAGGTCGTAGTACTTTCTGGATCCGCTTTTGTGATGGATCAAGAGCACACCGTCGGTATACAGCTGCTCCAGTACCGACCGGGCTGCCAGGGAATCTTTCTCCCAGTTGCCGCTCCAGTGCATGGACGAGTGCCAGAAGATCCTGCCTTCGATAGGTAGGGTGTCACTGCTGACCGGACCATGTGCACGGATGTAGGCGATGGCCTTCTTCTCCAGTTCCGGGATGCCGGCGAACGTCTTCCCATGGGCTCTGCTCCGTGCGCGGTACCTTGAAAAATACGGCCAGTCTTCCCGCGGCCAGATGGCCAGTTCTTTATCCACATAATCGACCAGCAGTCGGTCTTTGTACAG
>JAILDJ010000258.1 GCA_024689505.1 Clostridiales bacterium | reverse complement strand
CCATCTTTGCTGACCGTGATGCCGATCGCGCCAAGGCCCATCTCTGTGTATGCATAGATCGTGCAGGTGCCGTTCTTGACGCCCTTGACATTGCCCACACCATCGACGGTGGCGATCGCAGGATCACTGGACTGATAGAAGACCTTCTGCTTCATGGACTTCTTCAGGGGCAGCTTCACTGCGGTGCCCTTCTTGATATTGACACCGCTGGTCGGCTTTACATATTCGGCGCAGACGTACCCTTCGTAGTCCGTCCCGCTGATCGTCGCTTTGATCTTGAACCAATAGGGATACTTCTCACGCGTGGTGATGGTAGAACCATTCGTCGTATCGAACGTACCGCTGACGATGGTGACCGTCGTATCCTTCGGAACTGTTCGGATGCTGGCGCCGCTGCTGCTCGGAGATTTACGCAGGGTCGCAGCTTCCGTCATCGTGGCTTTGCCGGTCGCGTCAGAAAACGCAGGCGTTTCCGAACGGCTGGGCATATTGTTATAGACCGGGATGTAGAAAACGAACTGCAGATCCAGCATATCCATGTTCTTATAGGACGTATAGGTGCTGGATGCTTCGCTTGCGGCGCCGCCGATGTTGGTCATATACTGATGGCCATAACGGTTGGAATCGCTCATGACGTTGAAGCGCATCAGGTAGCTGGTATCCTGACCGACCGCGATGTAGCGCTCGGCAATATACTGCGCGCCGCCGTAGATCGACAGGACCGGAGAGGTCCACGGACGCTGGAACGTCTTGACCGTCGGCTTGCCGTTGGAATCCGGATAGCCGGCCGCCCAGGCCAAGCCCTTGGCGATAGCGTTGCCGCCGTCAGACGCGCCGATGTTGTAGAAGTTATAGTAGCCGGCCAGAGACACGCCATTGTAGGTGGAAGTGGATTGGCCGGTGACAGCGTTGCTGCCCTGCGCGCCGACTTCCTGACGGATCTTGGAAGCCAGGAACAGCGGACTGGTATCCGCCTGCTTGCCGGCCTTCCAGATAAGTTCGGCGTAGGTCATATCGACCGTGACCTTCTTGCCGTTGGTATCATAATACGTGATCTTCGGCATACTGGTCTTGTTCATGAAGGTACCGGCCAGGATCTGCTCGACCGTCTTCTGGGTCTGCCCCGCATTATAGGACAGGCTTTCAAACTGCCAGATGTATTTCTCGTCAAGGAAGTTGCGCGGATCCATGAAATAACCCACCAACGGAGCATTCGCGGAGAACCACGTGCTGCCATCCTTGGCAATGTAGCTGCCGGTGGAGGTATTATAATCGCCGGAAGCATTGCTCAGCACCAAGGTGCTGGCACCGCTGACCGTACTGCGGTTATTGGAAGCCTCAGCCGCCACCGCATCGTCCCAATCGACACCCGTATTCTGCGGGATGAAGATCCAGTCCGGATGCTGATCATGCAGCGCTTCCAGTTTCTCCTGATAGCTGGAGGGGAACTGCTCCAGGTATTCCTCATACGTAGGCGCAGCTGCCATGCGCAGGCCATCTTCCGCATTCAGAAGATCCAGGACCGCCTGGGTCGCCTCATCGGGCTCGGCCTCGTCGGACTCTTCCTCTTCCTTCTTTTCTTCTTCTTCAGGTTTGGATTCCTCTTCGGCAGAAGACTCTTCCTCCTCGATCAAAGACTCCTCTTCCTCGGCAGGGACCTCTTCTTCTGAGGACTCCTCCTCCGCAGGTGATTCTTCTTCCGAAGACTCTTCCTCCTCGATCGAAGACTCCTCTTCCGCAGAAGATTCTTCTGATGAGGACTCTTCTTCCACAGCAGATTCTTCCTCCTGGGAAGACTCTTCCTGGGAAACCTCTTCTTCAACGCTGCTGTCCTGCTCTTCTGCCTGCGCCGGATCCTCTTCCGCGTACAACAAGGGCTGTACCGGGATGACCGTCAGCAGCAGACACACTGCCAGTAAGCAACTCCAGAATTTTTTCATCTTGCACACCTCTCTATTTACTTCAAAAATGCCAATAGATATCAGTAGTATATCATATCTAAAATTTGATTGCAACCGCTATACATGCACGAAACCCTGCAATTCAGTGCTTTTCCGCCCTCTCGGTCTCTGTTTTTCATTACATTTTTATTGCATTTACGTGATCGACCGTCTGTGGTATACTGAAGGCGGACCTATACTGCCTCACAACATCCCCCGGAGGTGATCCCCATGAAATATACGCTGCTGCCTCTTTTGTGCTTGCTGACAGCCATCCTTTTTTGCGGTTGTACGAGAAGAGGAACTCCCGTATCAGAACCCACCAGTTCTGAAGATATGAGTCCTGCCGACACAGACCCCGGCCGTGAGATCACCCTTAGCTTCGTCAATGAAGTCGAGGAGACGGACGTGTGGATCCTCCCGGATACGCCGGAAAACCGCAAGCTCTCCTTGTGGGGCACCGCGACCATGGGAGACGTCAAAAAAGACGAGAACCGCCGGGTCTCGCTCCGTGTCCCCGCTGATGCCGACCGGTTCCTCCTACACATGATCACGCCGGATCAAATGTACTTCGGCGTCAGCGATCTACCGCTCGAAACCGGATGCACCCTGCGCTTTTATAAAGAGACCGATCCGTACCTTGTCTGGTATGTCGAGGTACTGGATGCCGACGGCACGTCGCAGGGCAGCTTCGAAGTGTTCGGAGCCGCATTATAACCGGATGTGCATGAAAAAAGCCCGGAGTTTCAAGCTCCGGGCTTTCTTGTATTCATTTACGCAGACGGTCGGCCAGGACCATCAGAAGTACACCGCACAAGATCAACAGCAGCATGTACAGCTTGCCGATCTGCGTGGTCATCAAAGCCATGACCGGTCCCAACGTTGGGAACGACCGCGTCACCCTGCCGATCAGATGATCATACGGGATCGGATCCGGATCCCGCTCCGCGTTGGCATCGCCCTGCACGAACAGTTCTTCCAGCTCGATGCGATTGGTCACCATGCGGCTGACGACTGTCTCTCCCTCACGGACAAACAATATGATATCCCCGGGCTGCGCGTCCACAGGCTCGATAGCCCGCACGATGATGAGGCTGCCTCTTGTGATGGACGGTTCCATATCCGGGTTCTTCACATTGTGAAGACTGTATTCCCGGTAATTCTGGATGGCCATCGGCAGCAGCACCAGGATGACGATCTGGATCAGGACCATTCCCAGGATATTACAAAAGGCAGGAAGCAAGATCCTGCCTTTTTTCTTTTTGCGATCGACCATGATATGCTTATTCTTCGTCTGCCCTGCTGGTCTTTCTGCCGCTCTTCACGCGCAGGACCGCCAGGAGCACGATCAGAACACTGCTCACGCCCAAAACGATGAAGTACGGACGCATGTCGGTCTGGTCGCCTGTCTTCGGCGGATTACCGTGCGTCGGCTTTAATTTCTCGCTCTGTTTTGGAATGATCGTGTTATCGCCGGAATAGGAATAGATCCACGCTTCATCATCCTTGCCGGGCACCAGCACCAGCGCTGGCGTGTACCAATAGTTTTTCTTGGAACCGGTGACCTTCGTCACGATCTGTTTGCCATCTCCGGTATCGAAATACCCGTCTTTTGCATCTGATTTGTGGATCACATACATATACAGACCTGGTTTCAGCCCGTCGATCTTGTGACCGGAACTGGCGCTTGCCACAGGTTTGACATCACCCAGATGGCTCTTGATGAGAGCGGCCGCTTTGTCGTTCATCTCTTCCCAGTCGATGTCCGTACCGTTCAGATCCCCCAGACTCGCAAACGTCTTTTCCGGGTCCCCGTAAGTAAAACCATCGGTCTTCTCATCCTCGACCATATCGGCGATCTTATACAGATCGACCGTGATCTGCGACGGCTTAAGATCATTCTTTTCTCCCACTGCGTCGACGGTGATATCACATTCTTTGCCGGAGTCGAAACTCTCCGCTTGACTGTACGCTTCAGGCATGATCATAAGTAACAAAGCCAATACCCAAATCAACAGTCTCCCCATTTTGTTGCATAATTTTCCCATAATAAAACCTCCCTGTAATGAACAAGATCCCCTCAAAACTTATATACTACAGGCTTTGTCTAAAATGTAACATACCAAATTGTAACGAATAAGTCAATAAAAAGATTGTTTTCTTTTGCTTTCTTCCCTTAATGATTGGAGAAAATGATCAATTTGTCCTTCGCGGTCAGGCGGACCGGGATCTGCCGCTGGTCACCCGCAAACAGATGCATCTGACCGCCGGGGCTTACATAGCCCAGCACCAGCGACTTGTTGTCAGAAGGACTGGCATCGAAGACCGCACGGATCAGTTCCGCGGCTGTGGTCGCCTCAGGGATCTGTTTGAAGAAGCCCTGGACGTCCTTGATGTACAGTTCTTTGCTTTCGAACTGCGACGCATTCTCCTCATCATAAGTCAGGATGTCCTTGTAGAACTCATACAGCGCCTGCTTGCGGCCGATCTGGGTCACCATCTTGCTGACATAGCGGTTACTGATGACGACATTATTGACACTGTAATTGTGGACCACGTCGTAGTTCTTCGGATTGAGGATCTCCACGACGACGTCGATGCTCTCGCGGTCGAAGTTGGGATCCTTTTCCACACGGTCGAAAATGATATCCTGCACGTAGATCAGGTACGTCAGCGCCGCGGAATCGATGTCCTCATTGATGACCATGTCGTCAGACAGGATCAGGATACTGGTGTCACCCTTGTGGCTGTCGATGATCTCGTTCAGTTTGGGCAGGATCACCTTGTCATTATATACATCCGCCGCGAACGTCTCCTTGACGTACTCATATTTTTTATAGTGGTCATGTTTCTCAAGACTGGCCTCATCATCGATCACGGTGATCTTCAGGATGTCCTTGGCATCATCTTTATGCTCGCCGAAGAAGGCGTTGAATCCGGCCATCAGCTCCTCCGTCTTGCTGTTATGGCCGATGATCACGATATTGCGCGGCGCCAGGTGATACTTCGGATCCATTTCTACGGTATAGCCGGTGGGCTGATATGCATCTTTGCGCAGATGATCTCCCTCTTCACCCGCGACATAGTAGGCATACGATCCGGTCTTGGTATTCATCAGCGTCAGCGGGATCGAATGCAGATGGGTGTTGAGATACTCACGCTGCGACGTCTCGATCTGCTCCTCTGCTTCATACTGACGGCAGAAGAACTCCGCTCCCTTGTTGGAGAACAGTTCGCTGTACACGGTGTTGAGTTCCGGCATGATGGAGAACTGGGACAGGATCTGTCCCAAGATCTTATTGACCGGCAGCGGCACGATATTGCACTTCGCCAGCTTTTCCTTGTGCTGGATGATCTTGTTCACCAGTTTGCCCGTCCACTCGTCCTCGATCTCGACGATGATGGTCTGCGCGTCTGCGGATTCCTCGGAAGAGGTCATTTCCGCGACCTGCACCAGGCTCTTGACCGTGTTGGAATTTCCCTTTTCCAGGTTCTCCCGAAGCTCCTGGAAATCATACTTGCACTGGGTGTTCTGGATGTCCTTGCTCAGCAGGATGATCGTGGACGCCTGCTGGATGGAGATATCAGACAGCTGCTTCGTGGAATAGGTCTCACCCTCACGCACGATGATGGTCAGACGGTTTTTCAGCTTATTACCGTTCTTCAGCTCTTCCTTCAGCGTGGCGGAAATGCGGTCGTCGATCTCACGCTTGACCCCGTCGGCATTCTCCATGACCAGAACGACGACGGTCTCTTTCTTGCCCGTGTACAGCATGTCGTTGATGATCTCGGAAGCACGGGAGTTCCAGTTGAGGATGATGGTATGTCCGGAGGTCTTCAGTGCCCGCGCGCCGCTCTCCGCGTTGTCGATGAAGTTGGAAATGTAGTTCGTTACATAACCGATGACAGCACCGGTGAACGTGATCATGCCGATCAGCACCGTGAGCAGGCATATGAGGATGAGTCCGACGCTGGCTTCGCCGATATCGGCGATGACATATTCGATGCAGCCGGCATCCAGGACCATGCTGATCGTATAATACAAGGACGCCCAGAACCCGTCATGACGGAGTGACACCGGAGACAGTGCGGATATGACCGCACCTGCCAGTACGAACAGCAGGATGTTCAGGAGCAGGATCGCGATCAGGATCGCCCGTGAAGGATTCTTGATGATGAAAACACTGAGCCATTCTTTGAATTTCTTGAACATGGTGTGTGAATTCCTTATCGTTTGATGATTTTATATGTATGATCGGATATGTGCCATCTGTCGTGCAGGATATCCGG
>JAILDJ010000068.1 GCA_024689505.1 Clostridiales bacterium | reverse complement strand
AGCGCACGGGCGAGGCCCTTGCGGGCCTCTTCCGACGCGTATTTTGTGTTTTTGATCATAGATACTCCTTTTATCTTCGGAATCACCGCTCGCGGCGATTCGTTCTGAACCTCAGCGATAGCCGCGATGGTTCAGATGCGTACTTTGAAGATCGTGACGCTTTCCGGCTGGGCGGTGAAGGTATAGGTGTCCTCACCTGTGGCCGGCAGCTGCTCATATTTCAGTTCCGATGCGCGATGCAGCGCCAGCTCCTGCTCCTTGGTCAGATAGCCAGGTGCACCCATCTCTTCCCAGGCCTTCTTCGGATTTGTGTTGTCATCATCGATGACCGCTTTCCAGACCTGTTTCGCGCCGCAAAGCTTCAGTTCGACTTCTTTGGCGTCCTTGGTACGGCGGTCCAGATCATGGTTGTAGATGAAGACCGTAGCTTCGTTCTGGCCGTCGGTCAGCACCAGGGCTTCGCAGTACGGATCCTGTGCCGGCACGTCGATACGCAGGGTCCCTGCCTCATGCAGCGCCTGGAAGGCACGGTAGGACGGTTTTGCCACACCGTGGTTGGTCTGCAGACCGAACTCATTCTTGAAGGGACCCGGCTTCATGCCCATCTCCTCGAAGATATCGCTGACGGTCCAGTAGGAATAGCCCTTGACCAGACCATCATTGTAAGCGAAGGTCTGTACATCGAAAGCGGCCTGATAGCTGGTATCGTAGTCGCCGGAGCCATGCCACTCGGTATAGTACAGCGGCAGCGGATCCGCCTCTTCCTTGGCCTTCTTGGTCATGATGGACAGGACGTCACGCGGGTTCTTGTTGACACGGTTCATGAAGGATTTGCGGATCTCCTCCATCTGCTCCGGCGTCAAGTTCTCCGGGATATCGAAGCCGACGCCCTTGGTGCCGGGACCGTTCATACCCGCGGAAGACAGCGGATCATCGCTCGGATAATGATGGGTGGAGATGAAGTCCACCGGAACGTCGTTCTCCGCGCAGAACTGTTTGAACGGTACGATCCACGCATTGACGGAAGTAGCGGGACCACCGACCTGCAGTGCCGGATCCACGGCCTTCAGCGTGCGGGCGGTCATCTCATACAGGTGGAAATAATCCTCCTGGGTGCCATCGAAGAAGAAGCGCAGGTTCGGTTCGTTCCAGACTTCGAAGAACCACTGGCGGACCTCATCCATGCCGTAGCGGTCGATCAGGTGCTCGGCGAACAGGCGGATGAGCTTCTTCCACTCTTCATCATCGTTCGGCATGCAGGGACGGCCCTTGTAGTGGAACAGGACCGCGTCCGTGGAGGCCAGATCATCCGGCATGAAACCGATCTCGATGAAAGGCTTCATCCCGATCTCCAGCAGGAAATCAAAGATGACATCGATGTTGTAGAAGGAGATGATGGGTTCGCCAAAACCGCCAAAGCCCGCCTTGAAATAGACACTCATATCATTGTCGAACAGGCCATGGAAACGGATGTATTTGAAACCGATCTCATTATGGGCCTTACGGATATGATCCTGAACATCTTTACGCAGCAGCGTCGCGGCGTGGCAGGATCCCACGCAGAACTCCCAATAGTGCGGATACGGACGGGCTGGGGCTTTTACATCAATAGCATATTGGATCATTATTGTATTCCTTTCTTTCAATTACGGTTTCGGCACCTGCATCAGTGCCGCATTCAGTTTACGGGTCGACTGCTGACGGTTCTCGCCCATCATCGTCTGGATGAACGGATTGGTCAGCATGTCGGCGACGGTGACGGAAGTATCCTCACCGAACAGCCACTGCTCAGGCAGCGCGCGTCCGGCGATCGCCGTCAAAGCATTGACCAGCATCTTCTTTGCTTCCGGAGAAGCCTGGATGTCGGCCAGGGTATCGTTCAGGGAGAAGTATCCTTCCTTTGCTTCCAGGGACCCTGCGATCTCTTCCACGCTCTCGAACCAGTTGATGGCGTCCTGTGTCTGCTTGAAGCCGGGGAAGGTATAGGATTCCGGCATTTCATCCACCCGGACCACCGTGATGGTATCGACGTATTCTTCAGGCTCGATCTCGAATTCTTCTTCGTCTTCCTCATCGAATTCAGCTTCGAATGCGTGGGCGCGGGCTGTCAGCACGGTACCTTCATAGGAGATCGGCACGTTCTCAAAGATGAACGTATGCTCGCCTTCCAATGTATCGAACAGTACGCCGTCTACATACAGGCTGACCTCATCCAGGTTGGAATGGACCTTGACCGTCGTGGTCTCGCCCGGCCGTGCGAAGAAGCGGCGGCCATCGATATGGACGAAGGGATCATCACTGAACCAGGCCTTGTACACATAGAAGGAGTCCTTGCGGATCTTGCGGTCCATGGTGACCAAACCTTTATTATTGCGGCCCCGGGTGCCGCCCTCGCGGCGGATGGAGCTGCCGAAGTCGAACATGTTCCAGACGTAGGTGCCCCAGATCCAGGGACGTTCCGCCCAGGTCTCACAGGCATTTTCATGGATGAGGACCTGATACTCTTCCGTATAATCCATCTTGACCGGTGTCAGAGAATGATAGCTGACCACGGAATCGCAGCCATACTCGGTAATGGCGAAGCGGCGGGACGGATATTTGCCATGATACTCATCGCACCAGTCAGCCAGATCCGTCATGTCACCGCGGTACCAACCAAAGTAATGGTTCCAGCCTTCCGCATCGGAGATGTCGTGCAGCTCGTGGTCCCAGCCGGCGCCGTACTCGTGGGCGATGACCGTCGGGCGTTCCGGATCCAGGCTCTTGACCGCTTCGTTCAGGTCGCGGTGGCACCGGAGCAGCGTCTCCTGGATCTCCGGGCGGGCATTGTCGCCCATCAGGACCTCGTTGGACAGGCCCCAGCAGAAGATCGAAGGATGATTGTAATTC
>JAILDJ010000107.1 GCA_024689505.1 Clostridiales bacterium | reverse complement strand
TGGCATGAGCCGCGAGGCAGCTGCGCTGTGCGATGTGCTGGTGCGGATCCCGATGCCCGGCCAGGCGGAGTCGCTCAATGCGTCGGTCGCGGCAGGTGTCATGATGTATGAAGTACTGCGTCAACGCGGTTAAGGAGTTTTACGATCTATGAAAAAACTGGCTGAGACGTTCCGGTCGGAATCCGGGTATCGTGTCTTTTTCATCTCTTTGATCACTTTTGGACTGTCCTATGGATTGTACAAGGGGATCATCGACAATTATCTGGCGGAAGTGGTCTCCATGACCTCTTTCGACAAGGGCGTGTCCGAGTTCTTCCGGGAACTGCCGGGACTGCTGTTGGTCTTCATCCTGGCAGTGCTGTACATGTTTTCCGCAGAGAAGATCTACAAACTTGGCGCGCTCATCATGATGGCGGGCATGACCATGCAGGCTGTCGTGCCGGCGACCCGGGTCATGGTGATCCTGGCCATCTTCGTCTATTCTTTGGGCGATCACATCCAGCTGGGCATGCGCAGTTCGATGACGCTTTCCTACGCGAAGGAGGGCAAGGGCGGCGCGGCCTTAGGGCTTACGAACGCCGTCCATCAGATCGGCATGCTGGCAGGATACCTCGTGATCATCTTGATCTTTTCTTTCCTGAAAGGGACGGTGGGTTTGTACCGCACTGTGTTCGCCGCCAGCGCGGCCATCATCTTCCTGGGCTTCGTCTCTTCGATCACCTTGAAGGGCAACAGCGCTACGGACGATACCAAGCGCCGGTTCTATTTCCGGAAGAAGTTCTCCAAGTATTATATGCTGGAGGTCTTTTACGGAGCCAGGAAGCAGATCTTTTTCACCTTCGGCCCGTATGTTCTGGTACTGTTCTACGGTGCCAGCGCCATGACGATCAGCATCCTGTTCGCGATCTCTTCGATCTGCACCTTCCTGCTGGCACCGGCCGTGGGCAGGATCATCGATAAATTAGGCTATAAGATCGTCATGATCACCGATACGTTGATCCTGGTGATCGTTTGCTTCTGCTATGGCTTTGCCCACCATATTTTCCCCATGCAGACCGCCTTTATCGTCTGTTGCGTCAACTATATCCTGGATTCGATCATTTCTCTGGCATCCATGGCGTCCAACGTCTATGTGCAGGATCTGTCCGACAATCAGGATGAAATGCGCGCGACGATCTCGACCGGCGTATCCGTCAATCATCTGATCACGATCCTCATCGCCCTGTTTGGTGGATGGATCTGGCAGGTGCTGGGCATAGAGAC
This sequence comes from Clostridiales bacterium, assembly GCA_024689505.1. GTDB lineage: Bacteria > Bacillota > Clostridia > Lachnospirales > Bianqueaceae > RUG159. Next base: position 56,601 of record JAILDJ010000107.1, on the reverse strand, counting down.
GCTCTTCGTCCTTTCTGCAGTTTTGGGCCTGTGCAACAGCGCCTACGCAGCTACGATCAAAACAAAAAAGCTCCCGTAAGGGAGCTTTTCCTGTATCAACCTTTTCTCTGTTCGGTGAGCCAGCTCATGATGCCGCATTCGTCGTGGTAGGTCGGGACCCAGGACATGTGGTTCTGCCCGACCAGCACCCGCATGGGCACATCCGGATCGGTGGCGATCCCGTATTTCTCCAGATCTTCCGGTGCGTACAACGTCAGATGGACATCCTTGTTGCCGGCATCTTTCAGCGCCAGCACGCCATCGACGATATACTTGTGGCGGTACAGGGTGTGATCCACATAGGCGGTGGCGATCCAAAGCTTTTCATGGACCAGACCTTTCAGAATACCGAAGGTTTCCGGTGTCATGGAGGGGCAGACCGGCACGGCTGCCGTGAAGAGACCTGCACCGACGCTCATGGCGCGGAGCGTACCTGCACCGCCCATGGACATGCCTGTCACATAGATGCGCTGCGGATCGACCTGACCTTTATCGATCATGGACCGGATCAGATCGCAGATCTCAGCCAGATATTTACGGTGCCAGCCAAATTCGTCCGTCTGGTCAGAATGAGCGAAATCCATTTTGCCGATGCGCTTGAACATCTGGCTCAGATCCTCCGGCTGGGGCGCCTGCGGCGCCATGATATAAAAGTCAGGATATTTCTGAGCGAAGGAGATGCAGCCGTAATCGGCCGCGATATGTGTGATGAGATCGGTACCGCCGTTGCCGCCGCCGTGCAGGAAAAGGAGCAGCGGACGCGGTCCTTTGGCCTGAGGTGTATACAGACGGTAGATGACATTGCCGTCTTTTTTCTTGTCAAAGACTTCCAGGCCTTCGCAGCGTTCCTCATCCATGTCCTTGCGGGTGTAGGAATCGTCGCCGATCGTCAGCGTCCAGGGCTGTTTATAGCTGAAATCCTCTGTAGCAACAAGGACTTTGCCATCTTTCATTTCAACAGAGCGGATCGGTACCTCGACGGGGGTGTCCTTGCTCCAGGGAAGATAGGAAAGATGGACAGCGGAAAGCTCGACCGCCTCATGTTTGATCTCGAAACCGGTACCGGTCCAGCCATTGTCCGGTACATAGGAGAAAGCAATATTCTTAGCCATATGATCTGCTCCCTTCTTTACTGGTCCATATACTCGTTGTACTTCGCGTCAACGACTTCCCGCTCGATCGTGTTCATGCCGGTGATCTTGCTTTTGTGCGCGGCGGAGAAGTAGTTCAGGGCGGATTCATAGTCGCCCTCCTGTTCATAGATCAGACCCAGATAATACTTGCTGTCGGCCATGGTCTCTTTCAGATCCAGGGCTTTCAGCAGGAGTTCTTTCGCCTCATCGTAACGACCCTGACGGAACGCGATCTGTCCCAGATTGTCGTAGGCCGGGCCGTGGGCTTCGTTTTCATCCAGCGCTTTGTTCGTGAATTCCTCGGCTTTTTCGTAATCCCCGGCTTCGATGTAGAAGTAGCCGAGAGTGGTATAGAAATCCAGACTGAAGAATTCATAATCCTTCAGCATGGTCTCCATGACGGCGATCGCATCGTCCAGGTGACCGCATTTCCACAGCGCGATGGCGTAATCCTGACGGGCGTACTTGGTCATCATGGATTCGGGTTTGGCCACCGTGAGTGTATATTCGAAAACTTCGCGGGCTTTCTCGTACTCGCGGACCTCACGGATCAGGTACAGACCGTAGGACATAAGACCGTACAGGTTCTTGCTCTTGTGCTCATACGCGTAGCGGTACAGCGGGACCGCCGCCTTGGGCTTGCGCAGGAACGCGTCGATGAAGTACCCCGTCATACCGATGGAAGAGGGCAGATGGATGAAATACATGAGGATGCCGTACGCTGCCAGAAAAGCCGGAAAGACCCAGAACGGCAGTTTGAGGACAATGATGGCGACGAGTGCCAGCACCGAGATGATCAGATGGGGATGACTCTTGATGAAGTCTTGCAGTTTCAAAAGAAGGACCTCCTGTTCGTATACAATACTTTTGTCATGTTATCATAAATGCCGCAGGGCTTCAATAATTTTTGGAAAAAGTGCTAAAAAAACAGGTGCAAGGATGACGGATATTTGCTATAATAAAACCAATTCTTATACTTATGAGGTGATCATCATGAAAGCAAGTGAAATCATCAGCATCCTGGACGCGAAAGTCTTCAACGAGATCGACGAAGACCTGGAGATCGACAGCGGCTGCGGCTGTGATCTGATGAGCGACGTGCTCGCGTTCAACCATAACAACAATGTGCTTTTGACCGGAGCTGTCAACCCGCAGATGATCCGCACCTGCGAGGTCGTGGATACCAAGCTCGTCGTGCTGGTCCGTGATAAACAGCCTTCCCAGGAGATCATCGATCTGGCGACCGACGCGGAGATCCTTCTGCTTGGCACGCATTACTCCATGTTCGAAGCCTGCGGCCATCTGTACGATGCCGGCCTGCGCGGAGAGGAGATCCAGAATGACTTTTGATTATATCGTAGATCCTTCCGAGCCGGAGCGCGCCGGACGTGCTTCCACAAAGTTCAAGGGCGTCCTCAAGGAGCTGGGTGTATCGCCTAAAGTCATCCGCGCGCTGTCCATCGCTATGTACGAGGGCGAGATCAATATGGTCATCCACGCGAACGGCGGCAACATCCACTGCGAAGTCGATGCCGACAAGATCCGGGTCATCATGAAGGATTCCGGCCCCGGCATCCCTGAACTGGATAAAGCCATGAAACCAGGCTGGTCTACAGCATCCACCCAGGCGCGTGAACTTGGCTTCGGCGCCGGCATGGGACTGCCTAACATCAAGAAGTGGAGCGATAATCTTGTGGTCGAGACCGAAGTAGGTGTCGGCACCACTTTGACTATGGAATTCAATCTGACATAACCTTTGATACGGAGGTCCATTATGGGATTTACTTCTGTAAGCCTGCTGAAGGACCGGTGTGTCGGCTGTACTACCTGCGTGCAGCGCTGTCCCACCGAGGCGATCCGTGTCCGGGGCGGCCGTGCGCATATCCTTACCGATTATTGTATCGACTGCGGTATGTGCATGCGCGTCTGCAAACACGGAGCCAAAGTTTCCGAGACGGCTTCCCTGGATGAGATCCTTTCCAGTGATTATAAATTGAAGGTGGCGCTGCCGCCGCCATCTATGTACAGCCAGTTCGAGGAGAACCGCAACATCAACCGCCTGCTGACTGCCCTTAAAATGATCGGCTTCGACGAAGTCTACGGTGTGGCCCGCGGTGCGGAAGTCATCACGCGGGAGACGATCCGGTTCATCGAAGAGAATCCGCCCATGAACGGGCCGTGGATCTCGTCCGCGTGCCCGGCGGTCGTGCGGCTCATCGCGACACGGTTCCCGTCGCTGATCGATAATATCCTGCCGCTCATTTCTCCTATGGAAACAGCGGCGCGCATGGCCAGGGCGTATTTCACCTCGCAGGGCTATAAAGATGAGGAGATCGGCATCTTCTTCATCACCCCATGCCCGGCGAAGACCACCGAAGTCCTGTATCCGCGCATGGTGGAAAAGTCGGCCGTCACCAATACGGTATCCATGCAGGAAGTGTATTTCAAGATCCGTCCGTTCATCCACAAAATGGAGGATGGGGAGATCCAGACGCTCCAGCTCGAAAGCGTGGAAGGGGTCTCCTGGGCACATATCGGCGGCGAGAGCCAAGGGCTGCACATGCCCGACTGCCTCGCGGTGGATGGGATCGATAATGTCATCAAAGTGCTCGACGATCTGGAAAACGGTAAGATCGAGCAGATCGATTTTTTAGAGGCCAATGCCTGCACGGGCGGCTGTCTGGGCGGTCCGCTACAGATCGAGAATCCTTTCAATGCCTACACGCGCATGAAGAAGGTGCTGCGGCGCAACGAGCATCCCAGCTTCCGCGAGGAAGTGCTGCATGCGGATTATTCCGGCATCTCCGTAAAGGCGGAGAAGGAGCTGGAAGAAGCACCGGCCTTCAAACTCAGCGCGGATTTCCAGGAAGCGCTGCGCATGATGCAGCGGCGTGATGAACTGTTCGATCGGCTGCCGCATCTGGACTGCGGTGCCTGCGGCGCGCCGAACTGCTATGCTTTCGCGCAGGACGTGGTCCGCGGAAAACTTGTAGAGGAAGACTGCATCATCATGCTCAAAGATACGCTCCGTTATCAGAAGCGAGAAGCGGAGCAGGACAATCAAGAGTGATATCCAAGGAGGTAAGACTATGACAGTACGTGATCTTCTCGCGGTAAGCGATTTTAAAGTGGCGGTCGAGGGTGACCTGGATCTGCCCGTTTCCTGCGGCTACATGGGCGACCTTTTGAGTGTCGTCATGGGGTACGCGGAGGAGGAGTCCGCGTGGATCACCATCCAGAGCCACGTCAATATCGTTGCTGTGGCAACACTGCGCGGCGTGTCCGCCATTATCATCGCCCATGGCTTCGAGGCGGATGAAGATACCATCGAGACGGCCAAAGAGGAGAACATCACCATCCTTACGACGGAACTGAACCCCTTCGATGCGGCCAAGAAACTGGTGGAGCTCGGCCTATGATGAAGGAACTGGCCCTCCACGTGCTCGATATTGCTGAAAACAGCGTGCGCGGAGAGGCAAAAACGATCGATATCATCATCGAAGAGGATCTGGAGAAGGACCGGTTCGTGCTGGATATCATCGATGACGGCAAAGGGATCCCGGAAGAGATGCTCAAGACCATCCGCAACCCCTTCACGACCACACGGACGCACCGCAAGGTCGGCATGGGCATCCCGTTCCTCAACGACACCTGCATGATGTGCGGGGGGAAGCTCACCATCGACAGCACGGTGAGCGTCGGTACGAAGGTCCATGCGGAGATGGAGCATAAGAACATCGACAGGCCGCCGCTGGGCGATATCGCCTCCACGCTGGTCAATCTGTTCTCTTCCTATCCGGACATCTGCTTCCGCTATCAGCACTCCTATAAGGAAGCCGGCTGGCCGGAAGCACAGGTCTTTTCGCTTTCGACGGAGGAGCTCAACGAGATCCTGGATGGCATGCCTTTATCCACGCCATCCGTCTATCTTTGGGTGCGGGATTTCCTCCGGGATTCCATCGCAGCCCTGAAGGATCCGGACGCAGAAAGTGACGAGGAATCATAAAAATCTGTTTACATTTTATCAGTCCTCTGCTATACTTGTTATGATATAGTGCCTGTTTCAGACACGAGTATAACGCGGACGGAATGCGGGAGGAGCCCCTTCATGTTGATCACCTGTGATTTACACATTCATTCTGCGTTATCGCCATGTGCGCTGAATGACATGACGCCCAACAACATCGTCAATATGGCGCTGCTGGAGGAGCTTACGGCGATCGCGGTCACGGATCACAATTCCTGTGAAAACGCGGAGGCGGCCATGAAAGTCGCGCTTGGGACCGGCTTGGTCGTGATCCCCGGAATGGAAGTGCAAACGCGTGAGGACGTTCATGTCGTCACGCTGTTTCCGGGTATCGAAGAGGCGAGGGCCATGCAGCAGGCAGTCTACGATACTTTGCCGCCCATCAAGGCGCCGAAAAAGCAAATGGAAAAGCAGCTCATCCTGGACGATGATGACGAGATCACGGGATACTGTGACAAGCTTTTGAACATGTCGTGTTCCTTAACGGTCGAGGAAGTCTGCGAGAAGGCGCTGGCGCTTGGCGGGGTCGCGATCCCGGCGCATATCGACCGCAAAAGCTACAGCCTGCTGTCCAGTTTGGGTTTCGTGCCGAAGAATCTGCCGGTCAAGACCCTGGAGGTCTCCATGTTTTCCGACAAGGAACCTTATGAGAAGCAGTACCCGCAGTACCGCATCATCACCGATTCCGATGCGCATGAGCTCGGTCATATCGCGATGGTGCGCAACACCCTGGACGTGGAGACGGTCTCCGCGCATGGGATCATAAAGGTATTAAACACGCAATACGCATGACGGCTTTCCCTAAGCTGCGGCGTGTGTTTAACATACATAATAACCTAAGATATAAATTCAAGGAGGTAAAGGTTATGGGATGCAACGAAAATGGTGCTGACAGAGAGAAATACGCTGAGCTCGATCAGTTTATTGCTTCTTTGCCCACCACAAAGGGAGAGCTGATCCGCGTGCTGCATCGTGCCCAGGGCATTTTCGGTTATCTGCCGAAGGAAGTCCAGGTACATGTGGCGAAAAAGCTGGATCTTCCGGTTTCCAAGGTCTACGGTGTCGTCAGCTTCTATTCCTTCTTCACCATGAAGCCGAAAGGAAAGTATGACGTATCTGTATGTCTTGGTACTGCCTGCTACGTTCGCGGAGCTGACAAGATCCTGGAAGCGCTCACCAAGAAGCTCGGTATCGGCGTCGGCGACACGACGGATGATGCTAAATTCTCACTGCGCACCCTGCGCTGCGTCGGTGCCTGCGGTCTGGCCCCGGTCGTTATGATCAACAACAAGGTATATGGCCGTGTAACCCCGGATATGGTCGAAGGGATCATTGCCGAGTGCGAATAAGCGGTTTTCGGCAAAGCCGAAAATGGCTTGACAACGGACCATTAGGTTCGTTGCAAAGCGTTTTCTGAAGAAAGGAAAAGATTCTTATGGTGAAAATTAAGTCTCTTGAAGAGCTGAAAAGAATCAAAGAGCAGGCACAGAACTCCGTTTCTCTGCGTGTTAAGGGCGACAACATCGAGAACATGATCCAGATCCGCGTCGCTATGGCTACCTGCGGTATCGCTTCCGGCGCCCGTGAAGTCATGAACGAATTCGTCGAAGCGCTCGGCGAAGAGAAGATCGAAAATGCTGTCGTAACGCAGACTGGCTGCATGGGTTACTGCTATGCGGAGCCCACCATCGAGCTGACCATGCCCGGCAAAGATCCGATCATCTATGGTTATGTCGACAAAGCGAAGGTCCATGAGATCATCGACAAGACCATCAAGCATGGCGAACTGATCGACGGCATCATCAACTCCCAGCATAAGACTATCGAGTAAGGAGGATATTGATATTCATGGCTGATTATAAATTTCATATCCTTGTCTGCGGCGGTACCGGATGTCAATCCTCTAACTCCCATGAGATCATGGAGGCATTGAAACAGAACGTTGCAGACGCGGGCATGGCAGAAGACTGCAAGGTCCTGATGACCGGCTGCTTCGGCTTCTGCGAACAAGGCCCTATCGTCAAGATGCTTCCCGACAATACCTTCTATACCTCTGTCAAGCCTGAAGATGCGGCTGAGATCGTGGCAGAGCATATCGTCAAAGGACGTAAGGTCCAGCGCCTTCTGTATGTAGATCCTGAAAATAAAGAGCATGTATCCGATGCGAAGCATATGGAATTCTACAAGAAGCAGATGCGTATCGCGCTTCGTAACTGCGGTTTCATCGATCCTGAAAACATCGATGAGTACATCGCCCGCGATGGTTACGCGGCTCTGGCCAAGTGCCTTACCGAGATGACCCCGGAAGAAGTCATCGAGGAAATGAAGAAGTCCGGTCTGCGCGGCCGCGGCGGCGCCGGTTTCCCGACCGGTCTGAAGTGGCAGTTTGCGCGCGGCTACAAGTCCGACGTCAAGTATGTCGTATGTAATGCTGACGAAGGCGATCCGGGTGCGTTCATGGATCGTTCCATCCTGGAAGGTGACCCGAACTCCGTTATCGAAGCTATGGCCATCTGCGGTTATGCCATCGGCGCGAAGTACGGCCGTGTCTATATCCGTGCTGAGTATCCTCTGGCGATCGACCGTCTGTCCATCGCGATCAACCAGGCACGTGAATACGGTCTGCTGGGCGACAACATCCTGGGTACTGATTTCTGCTTCGATATCGAGCTTATGTTCGGTGCCGGCGCATTCGTCTGCGGTGAGGAAACAGCTCTGATCCACTCCATGGAAGGTCAGCGCGGTGAGCCTACCACCAAGCCTCCGTTCCCGGCAGAGAGCGGTTTCTGGAACCAGCCGACCAACGTCAACAACGTTGAGACCTGGGCCAATGTTCCTGTTATCTTCCTGAAGGGTGCTGACTGGTTCCGTTCCATCGGTACCGAGAAGAGCCCCGGAACCAAGGTCTTCGCTCTGGCCGGCAAGATCAACAACGTTGGTCTGATCGAAGTTCCCATGGGCACCACGCTGCGTGAAGTCATCTACGAGATCGGCGGCGGCATCAAGAACGGCAAGAAGTTCAAAGCTGTCCAGACCGGCGGTCCTTCCGGCGGCTGCCTGACCGAGAAAGATCTGGATACTCCGATCGATTTCGATAACCTGGTCGCCAAGGGTTCCATGATGGGTTCCGGCGGTATGATCGTTATGGACGAAGACGACTGCATGCCTGCTGTCGCGAAGTTCTACCTGGAGTTCACCCAGGAAGAGTCCTGCGGTAAGTGCACACCGTGCCGCGTCGGTACGACCCGCCTGTCGGAACTGCTGACCGATATCACGAACGGCAAGGGCACGCTGCAGCATCTCGAAGAGCTGAAGCGCCTTTCCGAAGTCATCCGCGACACCGCTCTGTGCGGCCTTGGCCAGACAGCTCCGAACCCGGTCCTGTCCACGCTGAGAACGTTCGAAGATGAATATATCGCACATGTTACTGAAAAGACCTGCCCGGCCGGCAAGTGCCAGGCGCTCTTGAAGTATGAGATCATCGCTGATGCATGTAAGGGCTGCACACTGTGCGCACGTAACTGCCCGGTCGGCGCCATCTCCGGTACCGTCAAGAATCCGCATGTGATCGACCAGTCGAAGTGCATTAAGTGTGGCGTTTGCATGAACAACTGCCGCTTCAATGCGATCGTAAGGCATTAAGAAAGGAGCGACTTGAAATCTCATGGCTGAAAATATGATCAATGTGATTATCGACGGCATGGAGGTCGAAGTTCCTCAGGGCAGCACGATCCTGGATGCTGCTGAAGCCGTCGGAGTATATATTCCTACCCTCTGTCATATGAACATGGAAAAGCTCGGCATGGTCAACAAGCCGGCTTCCTGCCGTATCTGCGTGGTCGAGGTCGAGAAGCGCCGCAATCTGGCGCCTGCCTGCGCAACGCCCGTGACCCCCGGTATGGTCGTTCATACCAACACCAAGAAAGTTCTGGAAGCACGCCGCACCATTATGGAGCTCATGCTTTCCGATCATCCGAAAGACTGCCTGACCTGCGAGAAGTCCGGCGACTGTGAGCTGCAGGCTCTGGCCGAGACCCTGGGCATCCGCAAGATCAACATCACCGGCACGTCCATGTCTCAGGTTCCTGTGGATGAGTCCGTCGCGATCGTCCGCGATATGACCAAGTGCATCATGTGCCGCCGGTGCGAGACTGCCTGCAATAAGGTCCAGTCCGTTGGTGCTCTGTCCGCTGTCAACCGTGGCTTCCCGGCATACGTCGGCACCTCCTTCGAGGCACCTCTGGATCAGACCGTCTGCACCTTCTGCGGACAGTGCGTACAGGTTTGCCCGGTCGGCGCTCTGCAGGCCAAGGACAACACCTGGAAGGTCATCGAAGCGATCAACGATCCGACCAAGACCGTCGTCGTCAACACCGCTCCTTCCGTCCGCGTCGCCCTGGGTGAAGAGTTCGGTTACGAGCCCGGCACCAGCGTTACCGGTCAGATGGCAGCCGCGCTGCGCAAGATCGGTTTCGACTATGTCTACGATACCGACTTCGCTGCTGACATGACCATCATGGAAGAGGCCGCTGAGCTGGTCGATCGTCTGACCAAGTTCCTCAAGGGCGAAGAAGTCGCGCTTCCGCTGATGACTTCCTGCTGCCCGGCATGGGTCCGCTTCATCGAGACACAGTATCCGGAATTCCTGGCTCTGCCGTCTTCCGCACGTTCTCCGCAGGCTATGTTCGGCGCGATCGCCAAAGCGTACCTGGCTCCGAAGCTGGGTATCGACCGCAAGGATCTGATCGTCGTATCCGTCATGCCTTGTATCGCCAAGAAGTATGAAGCTTCCCGTCCGGAACTGGGCGTCGATGGCGATCCTGATACCAACATCTCCATCACCACTCGTGAGCTTGCTTCCCTGATCAAGCAGATGAACATCGATCTGTTCGACATGGAAGAGGAAGATTTCGACGATCCGCTGGGCGAGTCCACCGGTGCCGGTGTTATCTTTGGTAAGACCGGCGGCGTTATGGAAGCTGCTCTGCGTACCGCGTATGAGTGGATCACCGGCGAGACCCTCGAGAACGTCGAGTTCGCTGATGTCCGTGATGCAGCGTACGGCGTCAAAGTCGCACATCTGAACATTGCCGGTACCGATCTGAATATCGCTATTTCTTCCGGTCTGGCGAATGCCCGTGCCATCATGGAAGAGATCAAGGCCGGCAACCCGAACAACTACCATGCGATCGAGATCATGGCTTGCCCGGGCGGCTGCGTCGATGGCGGCGGTCAGCCGTATCATCATGGCGATGAGGAAGTCATCTTTGCCCGTCGTCAGGGCCTTATGGATGAAGATACCGACAAACAGTATCGTAAGTCCCATGAGAATCCGTCCATCATCAAGATCTACGAAGAGTTCCTTGAGAAGCCGAATTCTCATCTGGCACATCAGCTGCTGCATACGACCTACTCTCCGAAGAGCGGTTATTGATCATGCAACATCAAAGGAGTACCGGCACGTCCGGTGCTCCTTTTTCAGTTCAGCATGATTCAAACGGGTATGAAAAAAGAATATAGATTGTTAAAAAATTGCCTTTCATTTTCTGATGCTTTGTGCTAAAATGCAAGATGGCTTTAGTTATTTGTCCGTCGAAGGGAGACAGATGAATGAAATTTGATTTCACTACGATCATGGATCGAAAAGGGAAGGACGCATTGGCGGTAGATATGCTCAGTGACAAGTCATCACCGCGCGCCCCTAAGGAAGGGTTCGATATCATTCCGATGTGGGTCGCCGACATGAACTTTGCCACTGCACCTTCTATTGTGGAAAGCATGCGTGCCCGCCTGGATCATCCATTGTTCGGCTATTTCATGCCGCGCCCGGAATTCTATGATGCGCTCATCTCCTGGCAGGAGAAGAGAAATGGCGTCACAGGACTGGAGCAGAAGCATATCAGCTTCGTTAATGGTGTGCTTGGCGGTGTGATCGCCGCGGTCAATGCTGTGGCAAGTTCCGGGGATCCCATACTTCTGCATAGTCCGACGTATGTGGGTTTCACCGGCGTGCTGGAGCATAGTGGTTTCAAGATCGTCCACAGCCCGCTGACACCTGATGAGGATGGGGTATGGCGTATGGATTTTGACGATATGGAGGAGAAGATCGTCAAAAACAATATCCATGCTGCCGTTTTCTGCTCTCCGCACAATCCTTGCGGCCGTGTCTGGGAGCAGTGGGAGATCGAAAAAGCTATGGAGGTCTTTCGGAAGCATGACGTTTACGTTATTTCCGATGAGATCTGGTCCGATATCATTCGTCCGGGATATCGGCACATTCCAACGCAGTCCGTTTCGGAAGACGCGGCACAGCGCACCGTTGCCATGTACGCGCCGACCAAAACATTCAACCTTGCGGGCATTCCCGGAAGTTATGCTGTCATATACAATGACTTCCTGCGGACCCGCGTAAACAAGATCGTCAGTATGACGCATCTGAACTCCATGCATCTTTTGTCCATGTATGCCATGATCGGCGGTTTCTCTGAAGAGGGAGCTGCCTGGGTGGATGAACTATGTCAGGTCATAGCCGGCAATACGGATTATGCTGTAGATTATATCCGTGCCCATTGGCCGGGGATCCAAGTGATGAAGCCCCAGGGCACATATATGATGTACATCGATGCGACGGAGTGGTGCAGCACGCATGGCGTGACCCTGGACGAGGTGCTCGGACGCGCCTGGGACGTGGGTGTTGCCATGCAGGACGGACGTCCGTTCCATGGGCCTTGTCATATCCGCATGAACCTTGCATTGCCGCTTTCCAGAGTGCAGGAGGCTTTTGACCGGCTCAACAAATATGTATTTATCTAAGGGGATCAAAGAAAGGAAATTCACGGTAATGAGTGAAGCAGCTACTTACGAAGCACTAAAAATCGATAAACAGCTGTGTTTTCCGCTATATGCTGCGTCCAGAAGCGTGATCAAACTGTACACGCCTCTGCTGGAAGAGCTGGACCTGACATACACGCAGTATATAACACTTTTAGTGCTTTGGGAAAAAAAAGAATTGAATGTCAAGCAGTTAGGTCAAAGCCTGTATCTGGATTCCGGCACATTAACACCTCTGCTGAAGAAACTTGAAAAAAAGGGCCTGATCGAACGGCGCCGGTCCCGGGAGGATGAAAGAAACCTGATCGTAACCATAACAGAGAGGGGAGAAGCTCTGAAGAAGGAAGCGATCCGGGTCCCGGAGGCGTTGGGTGGCAGTAATCATTTATCAAAGGACGAATCACAAGCCTTGTATGGGCTGCTTTACAAGTTGTTAGAGAATGATGATTGATCGTGTTCAGCCTCGCCTTTTCTGGCGGGGCTGATCATATATATGAAGTATCAAACGTATTTGGGGGATGTATGAAGTTTATCCATATTTCAGATCTGCATCTGGGAAAACGCTTGCATGGTTTTTCGTTGATCGAGGATCAGGCGTGGATCCTGGACCAGATCCTTGCGATCGTCGAGGCGGAACAGCCGGATGCAGTTTTGATCGCTGGTGACGTATATGACAGGAGCCAGCCTTCGATCGAGGCGGTTCGGCTGCTGGACCAGTTTTTGGTGGCGTTACGGGCGGCGGGGACTACGGTCTGCATGATCAGCGGCAATCACGACGCGCCGGAGCGCGTGTCATTTGGTGCCGCGTTGATGGAAAAGGATCATGTGTTCATTGCACCGGTCTATGACGGGACAGTGCGTTTCGTGGCGTTCCGAGATGCCTGGGGCACGGTACGGGTCCATCTGCTGCCCTTCGTCAAAGCTCCGCAGGTCCGCGCCTGCTATCCGGAGGAACCCGCAGATACCATCACCGATGCGCTGCGGACGCAGATCGGCCACATGGATCTGGATCCGGAGGAACGACATGTACTGATCGCGCATCAGTTCGTGACTGGCGCGCTGGTGTCGGATTCTGAGGACATCCGTGTCGGAGGAGAGGATCCGGTGTCAGCGGAAATCTTCCAGCCTTTTGCCTACACGGCACTGGGCCATATCCATCGCCCGCAGAACATGGGCAGCGACCGGGTACGATATTGCGGGACCCCGCTGAAATACTCGGTTTCTGAGAAAGATCAGATCAAATCGGTGACACGGGTCATCCTGGAGGCACCGGGGGAGGTGGCCGTGGATACGATTCCGCTCACACCGCTGCGGGACGTGCGCGAGATCCGTGGCACATATAACGAACTTACGGCGTTGTCCTTCTATCAGGATAGTAAGGTCGATGATCTGCTCTATGTGGTCCTGACCGATGAAAATGATGTGCCGGATGCTTTGGCGAGACTCAGGACCATCTATCCGAATATCATTCAACTGGAGTATGATAATACGCGGACCCGCAGCCAGGGCACGCTGTCTGAGATCCGTTCGATCGAGAACAAAACACCGCTGGAGCTCTTCGAGACGTTGTACGAGCAGCAGAACGGGCAGCCAATGAGTGAGGAGCAGCGGCGCGTTGCGGATGATCTGATGCGGCAGATCTGGAAGGAGCAGTCATGAGACCTTTGGAATTGACGATGTCGGCATTCGGCCCTTATGCCGGGCAAGTGCATCTGGATCTGTCACGGTTAGGCACACAGGGCCTTTATGTGATCACGGGGGATACCGGCGCCGGTAAGACTACGATCTTCGATGCGATCACCTTCGCGTTGTATGGGGAAGCCAGCGGCGCGCAGCGGGATGCCTCCATGCTGCGCTCCCGATACGCGGATCCGGAAACGCCCACACAGGTCATCTTGAAGTTTTCCTACGGAGACCAGGTCTATCAGGTGACCCGGAATCCGGAGTATGAGCGGGCCAAAAAGAGCGGGACCGGTACGACCACGGAAAAAGCTTCGGCACTTTTGGAACTGCCCAACGGGGACCAGATCTTCAAACGGGCAGAAGTCGATGAGAAGCTGCGGGAGATCATCGGGTTGAACCGGCAGCAGTTCGCGCAGATCGCCATGATCGCTCAGGGGGACTTTCTGAAGCTTTTATTAGCGGATACAAGAGCCAGACAGCAGATCTTCCGTGATATCTTCAAGACCGGTTATTATCAGACGTTTCAGGAGCGCCTGAAAGAATTATACCAAGGGCTGTATCGTGATTACGCAGCCCTGAAGACCCGCATGCAGCAGGAACTGGAGCAGATCCAATGGCCGGAGGAAGCGCTGGAGATCCGTGTGGAAGAAGCACGCGCCGGAAGCATGCCGACGCGGGAAGCGCTCGAACTCCTGGAGGAAGGGATCGAGCGGTTCACATCTGAGGAAGAGCGATTGACCAGCGAAGGCGATCGCTGGATGAAAGTACGGGAAGATGTCGCCAAGCGTCTGCAGCAAGCGACGGCTCGTGAAACGCTGGAGCAACAATATAAAACGCTGCAGAGCGAAGCAGAAAGAGCGAGACAAAGGGTAATAGAGGCGGCACGGGCTGCATCAGAAGTGCGGGACCTGCTGCCAAAGGCCGACACTTGGATGGAACAGTCCGCCGCGATCGAGGCCAGAAAACAGGAGTATCGGGAAGCGGACGACTTACAGGAGCAAGTCGATGGCCTGAAGCTGAGACAGGATGGGTCCGAAAAGAATATCCAGCGGATGGAACGTGATCTTAATACGATCAATGCACAGATTCAGAAAGCGAAGCAGGAACTGGACGAACTGGGAGCCGTAGAAGAAAAACTTACGATAGCCTCCCATGATTTGGAGGCACTTAACGCGGTCAGCAAGGAACTGGATGCGTTGCTGAAAGACCGCAAAGCTTATAACGAAGCGGTACGTAAATATGAATCCGCTGCCGGTGTGGCGCGACAGCAGAGGGAAACGGCCGACTGGATGCGCCGGGCGTTCAATGATCAGCAGGCAGGGATCATCGCGGAGACACTGCAGGATGGTATGCCCTGTCCGGTCTGCGGCTCCACAGAGCATCCGCACAAGGCGCATAAAGATATCAGTGCCCCGGCGCAGGCAGAAGTCGAGACGGCGGAAGAAAAGGCCAGACAGCTGCAGGAGACCGCGAATCGGCGCAGCACAGAGGCGGCTTTGTGCAAAGGCACGATGGAGGGCAGAGCCAGGCAGCTTCAGGAGCATATGCCGGCGCGGCTGCAGGACCTGCCGGATGAGGAAAAACGCGCCAGGCTCGATGAGGATCTTACAGATCTCAAATATACGGTCCAAAAGCTAAGTGCGCAGAAGGAGCAGAAAGCGCAGTTAGAGAAGACGGTGCCAGAACAAGAGAAAACAAGGGAAGAATTGCGTTCCAGGTTGGAATCGGAACGCCTCAACCGTGCACAGATCCAGACCCGCTGGGAAGCAGGTCAAAAGCGTCTGACAGTCCTGTTGGACCAGCTGCCCTTCGCATCACTGGCGGAAGCCGAGAAAGCGCAGAAGGATCTGGTCAGACAGGCTAATGAACTGAAAGATCGTGCCAAGAAGTTGGAGGAAGATCGGCAGAAAGCGGAGACTGGATCCAAGGCAGCGGATGCTGCGGTCGATCAGATCAGACTGCAGCTCGAGAGCACACATGCGGAGGACAAGCAGACGCTGGAAGAAGCGAGAGAGCAGGCCATACAAGCCCAGGATGCAGTGGACCAGAAACGTACGCGGCTCCACGCGATCCTGAAGGCGGACCGTGGGTCCAGAGACCGGATCGCTAAGCTCGAAGAGGACTTGTCCGAGCAGGGAGAGAAACTGGGTCAGATGAGGACTTTATCCGATACCGCATCCGGGACCCTGGCGGGCAAGGAACGCATCATGCTGGAGACCTACATCCAGATGCATTATTTCGACCGTATCCTGGATCGTGCCAATGTACATCTGATGCGGATGTCCGGCGGACAGTATGACCTGATCCGGCAGAAACGGCCAGCCTCCCTCCGGGGCCAGAGCGGTCTGGAACTGGATGTGATCGATCACTATAATGGTTCGACACGCAGTGTCCGCACCTTGTCCGGCGGCGAATCCTTCATAGCATCATTGTCTCTGGCGCTGGGGCTGTCGGAGGAGATCCAGGCCTCAGCCGGCGGTGTGCGGCTGGAGTCCATGTTCGTGGACGAAGGCTTCGGCACGTTGGATGAGGAGACACTGGATCAGGCTGTCAAAGCATTGGAAGGCCTGACGGAAGGCCATCGCCTGATCGGCGTGATCTCCCACGTCCAGGCCTTGCGGGAGCACATGGACCGTCAGATCATCGTCCGCAAGGACCCAAGCGGTGGCAGCCGGGCGGAGATCGTGGTGTAAAAACAGCGGTTTTGTTATCAAAATCATGAAAAACCGCTGTATAAAGCGAAATTTCTACTTGCCAAACGTGTTTGGAAGTGCTATACTATAGCACGGTTATGGTTTTGATTCGAAAGAGTGGGGTTGCCCCACTCTTTCGTTATGTTACGATCCCTGAACAGAAGGAAACGAGGACATATTGAAAAAACAGGAAATGCTTGCAGAGGTCGAGGCGCTGGTGCGTCCCCTTGCCGAACAGAACGGTTATGAACTGGTCGACATCGAATATGTAAAAGAAGGCAAAGAATGGTATCTGAGGATCTATGCCGATAAAGACGGAGGTTTCTCCATCAACGACTGCGTCACGCTCAGCCGGGCGGTCGATCAGGTGCTGGAAGAAAAGGATCCTATCGAAAACGCGTATCATCTGGAAGTCAGTTCACCCGGACTGGACCGGCCTTTGAAAAAGGACAAGGATTTTGCCCGCAATATGAACAAACTCATCGAAGTGAAGTTCTATGCGCCAAGAGAAGAGCTTGGCGGGGAGCGGGAGTGCACGGCTCTGCTCACAGCATATGATGCAGATCTCAAAGAAATGACACTGGAACTGGAAAACGGGGTACGGATCACAACGGCCGTCAAGGACACGGCGCTGATCCGCCAGGCAGTCATTTTCTAAGATAGATAAACCGGAGGGAAATATCAAATGAACGAATTTATCCAGGCACTGGAACAGCTGCAGAAAGAAAAAGGCATCGATAAAGAGATCGTCTTTTCCGCCATCGAGACTTCGCTGAAGTCCGCTTGCAGCAAGAATTTCGGAACGTCCGCCAACGTCCGTGTCAACATGGATCGCGAAAACGGCACCGTCAAGGTCTATGCGGACAAGACGGTCGTGGAACACGTCATGGACCCGGCGCTGGAGATCTCTCAGGAAGAGGCAATGAAATACAACCCCAGCCTGCAGTTGGGCGACATTTGTGTCGTGGAGATCACGCCCCGCAATTTCGGCCGTATCGCCGCGCAGAACGCCAAGCAGGTCGTGGTGCAGAAGATCCGCGAAGCCGAGCGGGAGATCATCTATAACGAGTATAAGAGCAAAGAACGCGATATCGTCAGCGGCTTGATCCAGCATAAGGAAAAGAAAAACGTGTACGTCAACCTGGGCCGTATCGAAGCGCTTCTGACACAGCAGGAGCAGGTCCCGACCGAAAGCTACAAGATCAATCAGAGGCTTCGGGTCTACATCCTGGAAGTCAAGAATACACCTAAGGGACCGATCATGATCGCGTCCCGTACGCATCCGGATCTGGTCAAGCGTCTGTTCGAGCAGGAAGTCCCGGAGATCCACGATGGCATCGTGCAGATCAAGAGCATTGCCCGTGAGCCTGGTTCCCGCACGAAGATGGCGGTGTGGAGCCGCGACGCGCAGGTCGATCCGCTGGGCGCCTGCGTCGGTGAAGGCAGCGCGCGTGTCAATGCCATCACCAACGAGCTGAATGGTGAGAAGGTCGATATCGTTCTTTGGAGCGACAAGATCGATCAGTTCATCGCTCAGGCGCTGTCACCGGCGAAGATCACCAGTGTGGATGTGGATGAAGAAGGCCTCACGGCCGAGGTCATCGTTCCGGACGATCAGCTGTCACTGGCGATCGGCAAAGAAGGTCAGAACGCACGTCTGGCCGCCCGCCTCACCAGCTACAAGATCGATATCAAGAGCGAGAGCCAGGCTGAGGAAGAGGCACGGTACGAAGAAGAATACTACGGCGACGAAGAGATCGAGTACATCTACGAGGACGAACTGGAAAACTACGACGGCGAGTATGTGGAGGTCGTAGAAGAACAGTAAACGGGAGTTTATATGAAGACCAGAAAGATCCCCATGCGCAAGTGCATGGGCTGTCAGGAAATGAAGAGCAAGAAGGAGCTGATCCGCGTTGTGCGGACGCCCGAGGGAGAGATCGTGATCGACAGGACCGGGAAACGTTCCGGACGCGGTGCGTATATTTGCCCACAGATGGAATGCCTGGAAAAGGCGATCCGTCACAAGTCGATCGAGCGGGCACTGGAGACGGCCATCGAGGAGCCGGTCTACCAGACGCTGCGGGAGGAACTGTCCGGCAATGTCTGAACAGGAAAACAGCCGTAAGGTCCTTTCGCTCCTGGGCTTGTGCCAAAGAGCCGGTAAGCTGAAAAGCGGAGAACTGGCCTGTGAAACGGCGCTGGCCTCAGGACAGGCGGTCCTGGTGGTCCTCAGTCGGGACGCCGCTCCGTGGACAGTCAAGAAGTTCACACAGAAATGTCATTATTATCAGATCCCGGCAGCAGTCCTGCCCTGTACAAAAGAAGAGTTGGGCAAAGCGCTGGGAAAAGGGTACCGCTCCTGTGCGGCAGTCTGCGAGGCAGGCTTCGCGAAGTCCGTATCCGGCCTGACAGAAACACTGGATGTATAAGAAAAAGCGTTCGAAAGGTGGATTAACATAGTGCAGAAGATCAAAGTACATGAACTCGCAAAGGAACTGAACGTACCGAGCAAGGAGATCATGAAGCGGCTCGAAGAGATGGGCATCTTCGTGCCAAGTCATATGAGTGCACTGCAGCCGGCCGAAGAGGATAAGATCCGTGTGGCTTTCGGCGGCAAGCCGGTGCACCAGAGGCCCGTTGTAAAGAAACGCGTTGTTGTCAGAAAACGCGTGGAAGCGCCGGCGGCTCCGGCACAGGAGCAGACCGAGACTGCAGCGGAAACACCGGCAGCACCGGTAGAGCCGGTAGCGCCTGCAGCAGCCGCACCAGAGGCGCCGAAAGCGGAAGTACAGCCTGTAGTCGAAGAAAAGCCGCAGGAAGCAGTCAAAGCTGCGGAGCCGGTAAAAGAGCCGGTGGAGAAGCCTGAGGAACAGCCGGAGAAGGTTGAAAGGGCACAGCAGCAGCCCGCACAGGCGAAGCCGCAGGATCCGAATGCATCGCGTACGGTGATCGTACGTCGTGCAGATGGCAAACTGGTCCGCCGCATCGCTGTCCCGAAGGGAGAAACGGCACAGTCCGTGATGGCGCGCCGCGAAGCGGAACGCAAACAGAACGGCGGCAAAGAAGTCGAAATGACGGTCATTTCCAATCCGAGCCGCAAGGGCGGACAGGAAGGCGGAAACCGCCGGGGCGAGCGCACCCGCACGCAGGGAGAGCGTCCGCAGGGCGACCGTCCGCAGAGAGGCCAGCGCGGAGAGCGTCCGCAGCAAGGCGAGCGTCAGGGACGTCCGCAGCAGGGCGAGCGTCAGGGACGTCCGCAGCAGGGTGAGCGCAGACAAGGTGCGCCGCGTCCGCAGGATGACGAGAAGAGAGATCAGTATCGTCAGAACCGTGAGGCCGGCAGCGGCCGCGATAATAACCGCCGCCGCAGCGGTGGCCGCGATCAGGCCCAGAGCGCGCTGAACGAGATCATCATGCCGGAGCGCACGAAGAGTGCGGATAAGACGGCGAAGAAGCCGGTAGCCTCCAGCAAGAAGGATAAGAACCGTTCTCAGGGTTCCGAGGATTTCGCACGCAAGAAGAAAGATGCCCGCATGCAGGCCAGCATGATGGATGACGATGCACTGGCACGTCATCGCAAGAAGCCGAAACCGAAGGCACAGCAGAAGCACAATGCGGATCAGGAAGATCAGATCAAGGTCGTAGCGCTGCCGGATTCCATGACGGTCATGGAGTTCGCCGAGTATCTGAACAAGCCGGCGACCCAGATCATCAAAGCCCTTATGATGAAGGGCGTCATGGCCGGTCTCAACCAGCAGATCGAGTTCGAACAGGCGGAAGAGATCGCCATGGATATGGGCATCCTGGTCGAGCACGAGGTGGAGGAGGATATCTTTGCAGCCTATGCGGATCCGCATGATGATGAAGAAGATCTGGTCGAGCGTCCGCCGGTCGTCGTGGTCATGGGTCACGTCGATCATGGTAAAACCTCTCTGTTGGATAAGATCCGTTCCACCCGCGTCACTGCTGGTGAAGCCGGCGGTATCACCCAGAGCATCGGTGCGTCTGTCGTGCAGATCAACGGTCGTCAGATCACCTTCCTGGATACCCCCGGTCACGAAGCCTTTACCGCCATGCGTCTGCGTGGTGCTCAGGCGACCGATATCGCGATCCTGGTCGTTGCGGCGGATGATGGTGTCATGCCGCAGACCGTAGAAGCGATCAGTCATGCGAAGACCGCCGGCGTGCAGATCATCGTGGCGATCAATAAAATGGACAAGCCGGGTGCCAATCCCGACCGTGTCATGCAGGAACTGACCGAATACGAACTGATCCCCGAAGCGTGGGGCGGCAGCACTATCTGTGTACCAGTCTCCGCTATAACGGGCGAAGGTATCGATACATTACTGGAAATGGTCCTTCTGACCGCGGATATGGAAGAGTATAAGGCCAATCCGAACGCGCCGGCCAGCGGTGTCGTCATCGAAGCCGAACTGGACCGCGGACGCGGTGCTGTCGCGACCGTTCTGGTACAGCGCGGTACGCTCCACATGGGCGATCCTATCGTTGTAGGCAATACCTACGGCCGTATCAAGGCCATGCAGGACGATACCGGCAAGCGCATCAAGACAGCCGGACCTTCCATGCCGGCCGAGATCATCGGTCTGGACGAAGTCCCGGCCGCCGGCGAGCGCTTCTTCGTAACGCCGAGCGACCGTGAAGCACGTGTACTGGCCGAGAAGGTCGCGGCACGTGAGCGTCAGAACATGATCGAAGGCAACAAGCGCGTGTCTCTGGAAGATCTGTTCGGACAGATCCAGGAAGGTGAGATGAAGGAACTCAACATCGTCGTCAAGGCCGATACCCAGGGTTCTGTGGAAGCGGTCAAACAGAGTCTCGAGAAGCTGTCCAACGAGCAGGTGGCAGTCCGTGTCATCCACGGTGCTGTCGGTGCAGTCAACGAATCCGACGTTACGCTGGCGGCGACCGCGAACGCGATCGTTGTTGGTTTCAACGTCCGTCCGGATGCGGTCGCAAAGTCCGCGGCCGAGCAGGAGAAGATCGATATCCGTCTGTACCGTGTCATCTATACGGCCATCGAGGAGATCGAAGCCGCTATGAAGGGTATGCTGGATCCGGAATTCCAGGAAGTCATCCTGGGTCACGCCGAAGTCCGTCAGGTCTTCAGAGCGTCCGGTCTCGGTACCATCGCCGGTTCTTACGTCAAGGACGGCAAGATCCAGCGCGGCGCCAAGGTCCGTCTGCTGCGTGACAATATCGTCGTATATGAAGGCGAACTAGCTTCTCTGCGCCGCTTCAAGGACGACGTCCGTGAAGTCGCGACCAACTATGAATGCGGTATCATGCTCAACAAGTTCTCTGATATCAAAGAGGGTGACGTGATCGAAGCCTTTGTGATGGAGGAGATCAAGCGATAATATGAAGAACGCAAGAAGAGGAGGAGCGGGCCGTACCGACCGGATCAATGAGGAGATCCGCAAGGAAATGAGCCAGATCTTCTACGATCTGAAAGATCCGAGGATCGACGTACGGACGTCCGTTCTGCGGACGGAGACGACCCGCGACCTGAAATATTGTAAGATCTACGTCACTACTTTGGGTGATGCGGCCGCCCAGGCGGAAGTCAAGGAGGCGTTGAAAAGCGCGTCCGGTTTCATCCGCCGCGAGTTGGCGCATCGCCTGAACTTGCGCGTAACGCCGGAACTGACGTTCCTTATGGATGATTCGATCGAGTACAGCATCCACATGGCCGAAATGATCAAAAGCATCGACCTCGGTCCGGAAACGGAAGAGGAGGACGAGGCGTGACGCGAGAGGATTTTGTTCCGGTACTGGTGGATTTCATGGGCCGGCACGACCGGTATCTGGTCGCGGGCCATATGAATCCTGACGGGGACTGTATCGGCGCAGCCACAGCCATGGCGTTGGCGCTGCAGTCCATGGGCAAAGAAGCTTTTGTCTATTTCGATGGCTCCATCGAAGGATACTCCGAAATGACGGATCTGTTTCCGACGCTGGATCTGGAAGAAGCATGTGCGTTGATGGATATGAAGCCTTGTGCTTTCGTGCTGCTGGATGCGGCGGAAGACAAGCGCCTGGGCAAGGGGAAAGACCTTCCCGCGAAAGCGGTGGATTTCATCTGTATCGACCATCATGTGCAGGACAGCATCTTCGCCCGCATGACATATGCGGAGGAACATTCTTCCGCCACATGTGAGATTTTATATCATCTGTTCCGCATCGCAGGGATCCCCATCAATCGGCGGATGGCGAATGCACTGTTCATGGGCATCGCTTTCGATACCGGCGGGTTCCGCCACCAGAACACCACCAGCAGTACCTACCGTATCGCTGGAGAACTGATCGATATGGGTGCGGATCATAAAAAGATCCTCAATCGGATGTTCCATACGCATACGCTCAAGGAGATGAAAGTCCTGGGAGAGGCCTACCGCAAGGCAAAACTCTATGAGGACGGTATCCTGGCCGTGGAAATGACACGGGCGGATTTCTTGAAGAGCGGTGCCGGCCCGGACGAGGTCAGCGGGATCATCAATCGGCTTTCAGAAACATCGGAAGCTTTGGTCACCCTGTATCTGCGGGAAAGTGAGGATGGAAAGATCATCATCAGCCTGCGCTCCAAAGGAAAGACGGATGTGGCAAAGGTCGCCAGGTGTTTCGGCGGCGGAGGCCATGTTCTTGCGGCCGGCTGCTCTCTGGAAGGACCGATCCTCTATGCTAAAGAAGAACTGCTGAAGGCCATCCGTGCTCAAATGCAGGCGGAGGGCTGAGTGGACGGCGTCGTAACAGTCTATAAGGAAAAAGGATATACTTCGCACGATGTGATCGCGATCCTGCGCGGTGTGCTGCAGACGAAAAAGATCGGGCACACGGGTACGTTGGATCCGGACGCGGAAGGGGTCCTGCCGGTCTGTCTGGGCCGTGCGACCAAAGCGGCGGAGGATATCGCTGGCCTGTCCAAGCGGTATATCGCGGAACTCAAGTTCGGCAGTGAGACCGATACGCAGGACGCGTCCGGGCAGGTGACCCGCGCATATGAATATCAGTATGACGCGGAAGAAGTCACCCGGGTGGTGGAATCTTTTGTGGGGACCTACGATCAGATCCCGCCCATGTATTCCGCCATCAAGAAGAACGGGATCAAATTGTACGATCTGGCGCGTCAGGGGATCGAGGTCGAACGCAGACCCAGACCTGTGACCATCCACGAGATCCGGCTGCTGGAGCAGAGTCCGGAAGGTGCGCGCATCGAAGTACACTGCTCCAAGGGTGCCTATATCCGCACACTGTGCGAAGATATCGGCCGGCGTCTGGGCTATGGCGCTCATATGACGTCGCTTGTGCGTACAGCCAGCGGCCCTTATACCATCGAGCAGGCACGTACCATCGATGAGCTGAGAACCTTGATGCAGGAAGGCAGGCAGGAAGAATTCCTGCTGTCGCTGCTGCAGATCTATGCGCAGTATCCCATCAAACAGGTGCCCGCGGAGGATGATCTGTACCTGTATAACGGCAATTATCTCACATATCCGCCGGACGGCCTTGCGGTCGAAGCCGGGGATCTGGTACGTATGCTGGATTCTCAAGGCCAGTTCATCGGTTTGTATAAAGTCAAGTATGTACAGGAGGATGCCGTCCGGCTGATCCCTGAGAAAATGTTTGTATCACAATAAAGGAACAGGAAGAAAAGCATGCAGATCATTCAAGCTTCGGTCCGTGACATCCCGGAAGGGCTGTGTCCGGATGGATGTGTGCTGACGATCGGAAACTTCGATGGAGTGCATCGGGGCCATAGACAGCTGATCCGGGAAGCGGGCCGGCTGGCAGAAACATTGACGGTCCCATTGCTCATCCTTACGTTCCCGCCGCGTGCCAGCGCTGATGCGGCCAATCTGTATACGGAGGAGCAAAAGCTCAGACTCCTGCAGGAAACGGCGCCTTCGGCGAAGATCCTGGAATTGGATTTCGATGAGGACCTGCGCACGATGCCGGAGGCCGAGTTCTTTCAGAAGATCCTTGTGGAAAAACTTGGAGTGAAAGGCATCGCGGTCGGTATGAATTTCCGCTATGGATATCTGGCAGAAGGCACGGTGGAAACACTGCAGACCCATTGTGCGGAGGCGGGGATCGACTGCCTTGTACTGGAGGGTGTCACATGTCTTGCCGAAGATGGAACGACGCAGGTCGTTTCCAGTACACTGATCCGGAATCTGCTTGTACAGGGAAAAGTCCGTGAGGCAGGCTGCCTGCTGTCGCAGCCTTATGCGATCGAAGGAACTGTCCAGCATGGGAAACGTCTTGGGCGTACCATGGGGTTCCCCACGGTCAACCTGCTGCAGGGAGAAGGTATGGCAGATCTGCGGCATGGCGTCTATGTCACCTGTGTCGATACTGGAAACGGAAGTTTCTACGGCGTGACGAACGTGGGCTTGAACCCAACGGTAGAGCATGGCCATCGGATCAAGATAGAGACACATATCCTGGATTTCGAGGGGGATCTGTATGGAAAGGCCATCACCGTGGCATTTCTGCAATTCCTCAGGCCGGAACAGCGTTTCAGCGGGATCGACGCCTTACAGGCACAGCTGGAACAAGACAAAAGCCGGGCAAGAGCCTGGCTGCACGATTTTGAAGGTAATCTGAGAGGAGAAGAAACATGAAATATATGGGTGTGAACGAGCTGAGAAAGAGCTATCTGGATTTCTTTGAATCCAAAGGGCATCTCAAGCACGCCTCGTTTTCCTTGGTGCCGCAGAATGACAAGAGCATTCTGCTGATCAACGCCGGCATGACGCCGCTCAAGCCGTACTTTACCGGCCTGGAGACGCCGCCGCGCCGCCGTATGACGACCTGCCAGAAGTGCATCCGCACGGGCGATATCGAAAATGTCGGTATCACGGCCCGTCACGGCACGTTCTTTGAGATGCTGGGCAACTTCTCCTTTGGTGATTATTTCAAGAAAGAAGCCACCGCTTGGGCATGGGAGTACATGACCAAAGTCCTGGAGTTCGATCCGGACCGTCTGTACATCTCCGTTTACGAGGATGACGACGAAGCCGAGCAGATCTGGCATAAGGAAGTCGGCATCCCCATGGATCATCTGGTCCGCTTTGGTAAAGAGGATAATTTCTGGGAGCACGGCGTAGGTCCCTGCGGTCCTTGCTCTGAGATCTATTATGACCGCGGCGAGAAGTATGGCTGCGGCAAACCCACCTGCAAAGTT
Organism: Clostridiales bacterium; assembly: GCA_024689505.1. Taxonomy (GTDB): domain Bacteria; phylum Bacillota; class Clostridia; order Lachnospirales; family Bianqueaceae; genus RUG159. The sequence goes on along the minus strand of JAILDJ010000107.1, from coordinate 30,987 downwards.
GGCTGCGACTGCGATCGCTATATGGAGATCTGGAACCTGGTCTTCACGCAGTTCGAGCGTCAGGAAGACGGTTCTTATACTCCGCTGGCGCAGAAGAACATCGACACCGGCATGGGTCTGGAGCGTCTGGCGGCTGTCATGCAGGGGGTGGATTCCATTTTCGATATCGATACGATCAAGGCCGTCCGCGACCATATCTGCCGCATCAGTGGTATGACATACGGAGCGGAACACAAGACAGACGTTTCCATCCGTGTCATCACCGACCATGTGCGTTCCATCACGTTCATGGCTTCCGACGGTATCACGCCGAGCAATGAAGGCCGCGGTTATGTCATGCGCCGTCTGCTGCGCCGCGCGGCCCGTCATGGACGTCTGCTGGGTATCGATCGTCCGTTCCTGCACGAGATCGTCGCCACGGTCATCGAGAATTCCGGTGACGCGTATCCGGAACTGATCACCCGCCGTGAACTGATCGATAAAGTCATCACTACGGAAGAAGCGAACTTCTATCGCACACTGGATACCGGTCTTGGCATCCTGGAAGGATTCATCGACGAGATGCAGCAGAAGGGACAGACCGTTCTCGATGGAGATAAGGCCTTCCGTCTGTTCGATACTTATGGTTTCCCGAAAGATCTGACAGCTGAGATCCTGGAAGAAAAAGGCATGACCTATGATGAAGCCGGCTTCAACGATGCCATGGAGAAGCAGCGTACACAGGCGCGCGAAAACCAGGATATGAACAAGAAACTCGTGACAGTCGATGCCACGGTGTACAATAAACTGGATCCGGAGATGGTGACGGAATTCGTCGGCTACGATCAGACCTGGTCGGCCGGCAGCAAGATCCTGGCCATGACCAGCGGTGAGAAAGTCATCGTCGGTGCCGGCACGGGCGAAAAAGTCACGGTCTTCACCAACTGGACGCCGTTCTACGCCACCAAGGGCGGTCAGGAAGGCGACGTCGGAACGATCCAGACCGATACCGGTGTGGTCGAAGTCGAGGATACGATCTACGCGATCGGCGACAAGATCGGTCATGTGGGTACGGTCCTGGATGGCACGGTCAATGTGGGTCAGGTGACCCGTATGGTCGTGGATATCGACAACCGCATGGATACTGCGCGCAACCACAGTGCCACCCACCTGCTGCAGAAAGCGCTGCAGAATGTGCTGGGCGGTCATGTCGCGCAGAAAGGTTCCAGCGTCAACGCGGATCGTCTGCGTTTCGACTTCACCCATTTCCAGGCTATGACGGAAGAAGAGATCCGCAAAGTCGAGCGCGAAGTCAACATGAAGATCCTGGAAGGCCTGCCGGTAGAGACCGAGGTCATGGGACAGGAAGAAGCCCGCAGAAGCGGTGCAATGGCTCTGTTCGACGAAAAATATGGTGAGAAGGTCCGTGTGGTCAGCATGGGCGATTACAGCAAGGAATTGTGCGGTGGTACGCACTTGACCAATACCGCGCAGGCCGGGTCCTTCAAGATCTTGTCTGAAAGCGGTGTAGCTTCCGGTGTACGCCGGATCGAGGCTGTGACAGGCCGCAAGGCGCTGGAATTCTACAACAGCCAGGAACTGGAACTCAAGAAGATCGCAGGGATCGTCAAGAGTGCCAAGGACCGTGTCGTGGAAAGCGTCGAAAACCTGCAGCAACAGAACAAAGCGCTCCAGAAAGAATTGGAGAGCCTGAAGAGCCAGCTGACTGCCAACGCGGCGAACGATATCCTGAAGGACGTATATGCTGTCGGAGATATCCAGGTGCTGTGCGTCTATCAGCCGGATCTGGGTATGGACGAACTGAAGAACATGGGCGATACCCTGAAGGATAAACTCGGTGCCTGTGTGCTGGTCCTGGCCGGCGGCAAGGAAAAGGTGCAGTTCGTAGCCATGGCGACGCAGGAAGCGGTCGCGGCTGGCGCGCATGCCGGCAACATCGTTCGTGAAGCGGCGAAAGTCTGCGGCGGCGGTGGCGGCGGTAAGCCTGCAATGGCACAGGCCGGCGGCAAAGACGCGTCCAAGGTCGAAGAAGCGCTTGCGGCGGCGAAGGCAGTCATCGAAGCACAGCTGTCCTAACTTCATCATTCAGGAGGGCATATGCATATAACACATAAGAAACGAGTTGGCGGAACGATAGCCGTCCTGCTGCTTCTGTTCGGTGTGACGGCATATGTCCTTCTTTCGTGTTTTCATAAGCCGGCTGCTGTGATACGGATCGGCGCTGTCGGGGATATCATGATCCATGCAGGACAGCTTTCCGATGCGTGGGATGCGGAAACAGCGTCTTTTGATTTTGCTCCGGCCTTTGCCCCTATGTCCAGGCTGATGATACGGCAAAGCTTGATGATCGGTAATCTGGAAACGACCTGCTCAGGAGAGGGCTTTGTTTCTGGAGATCCGATGATCCGGGGCTATACCGGCTACCCCTTGTTCAATACACCAGATACCATTGCAAAAGCATTGAAAGGCAGCGGGTTCGATGTGATCGGCGTAGCGAATAATCACGCGCTGGATGGCGGGCCGGAAGGCTGGCAGCGGACGATCTCCGTGCTGCAGGAAGCGGGTCTTGCCACAGCGGGTGATACGACGTGTACCTATCAGAAAGTGCAAGGGTTGACCATCGCCGTACTTGCCGCGACCTATGGCACCAATGGATATCCGGCACCGACAGGGTTTCCCTCGCTGCAATATGGCGATGATGCGTTGCGGCAGGATATAAGGGCGGCGCGGAAAAAAGCGGATCTTGTCATCCTGATGATGCACGATGGGGAAGAATACGAAAGTGCCCCTTCAGAGGCTTTGATCAGCCGCACTGATGCTTTCGTTGCGGATGGCTGTGATCTGATTCTGGTCAGCCATGCACACGTGCCTGGCCCGATCGCGATGCGTCATGCAGGTGAGAGACATGGCTTGGTTCTGTACGGGCTTGGCAATTTCATTTCCGCCCAAACATGGACAGAGGAACACCCGGTGCATTGTGAGCGAGGACTGATGGCCAGTGTGGATGTAAAAAGAGACGGCCAGCTGATCGGGCTGCGGCTGTATCCAACTGTCTGTACACATGCAGAGCAGGGGTATCAGACCGGGATCCTTAGGGATGCGGAAGGCCTGCAATGGTTTGAGGAAACGGTCCTTGTGGACCAACAGTATACATATAAAACCGCAGAAGGATGTTACGTCATCGATCTGCGACAGGAAGAGGAATGATCATGGAATCAATGGAAGATTTTGCCAGCATGCTGGACGCGTCGTTTCAGGACGTGAGAAATGGGGACATCGTCGAAGGTACGATCCTGGAAGTACAGAAGGATACGGTCGTTGTGGATATCCACTCCTTCATGGATGGTGTCCTGCCCGTTACAGAACTGCTGTATGAGGACGAGGACCTGGACGAACTGTATCATAAAGGGGATGCGATCACGGTCATGGTGACGCGGGTCGATACACGCGGTGACACCATCTGGCTGTCCAAGAAACGGGCGGATGAGATCGTGGTCTGGGATGAACTGGAGAAGATGCAGGAAGAGGAGCGACCGATCACGGTCGTGGTCAAGGAAGTGATCAAAGGTGGTCTGCGCGTACAGTACAAAGGGGTGCGTGGATTCCTGCCGCTGTATCAGATCGCGGAAGAGGAAGTCGAGCATCCGGAGAGTTACGTCGGTAAGAGTGTGATCGCCCTTGTACAGCGCGTGGAACGCGACCGGCGCAATGTAGTGGTCAGTGTCCGGGAGTTGCTGCGTCGTGAGAAAGCAGTCGCCAAAGCGCAGTTCCTGCGCGGCGTACAGGAAGGTGACGTCTATACCGGCACTGTTGTTCGTGTGGAGCAGTACGGAGCCTTCGTAGAACTTGTGCCCGGTGTCGATGGTCTCATTCATGTGACCGAATTGGCATGGACCCATGTCAAGCACCCCTCCGAAGTGGTACAGGTCGGGGATCATGTGAAAGTCACCGTCATCAATGTGGATCCGGATCGCGGCCGCATCGGCCTGCGGCTGAAGGATCTGAACCAGGATCCTTGGGCGAATGTAACCTACGTAAAGGATCAGCAGATCGACGGCGCGCATGTGGCACGCATCATCGCGAGCGGCGCTTTCATCGCTCTGCCGGATGGGATCGAAGCGTTCCTGCCGATCTCTCAAGTCTCCGAAAAACGGATCCGTTCCGTCAGCGAAGTGCTGAAAGAGGGCGACGAGGTCTCTGTCAAAGTCCTGCGGGTGGATCCCGCGGCACGGCGTATGTCAGTCAGCATGAGGGATCTGTCCGCTCCGATCGAAGAAGAGATCGTCTACCAGAATGACGAAACCGAAGGCTACTCCATAGCAGATGCATTCCGGAATCTGCTGTAAAGAAAAATAAAAGGGCCCTGTTCATATGACCTCATGAGCGATTTTCGTGTCAGCGAACTAGCGAATGAGGTCAATATGAACAGGACCCTATTTTTGTTCTTTAGAAAAGCTTCCGGAACATCTTTTACCATCCGTATTGGTCATAGTGAGGTTCGATCACAGTCTTGTTATAGTCATTTCCCCCTGGAAAGTTGGCGCTTTTGAGGATGCCAGGCGTGATGCCGTGTTCCATCAAGGTTTCGACGGCGACCGTGGTCATGCTCCAGAGCAGGATATCACTGGCGATACCACTGGCGGCTGCGTAATGGGCTTCGATGCCGGGTACTTCCATCATGGCTTCAGCCGCAGGGGCACAGTTGTCCATGACCAGATCGACCATTTCATAGAGTTTCTTGCCGGATGGATGCACAGGTGCTACAGCCGCAGCATACTCCATAGACATGAAAGCGATCACCTGGATACCGAATTTCTTTGCTTCATAGGCAAGATCAACAGTGCTGACTGTCCGCCCTGAAACGGAACTTACCATTAACAGATCGCCCGGCCGCATGTCGGACATCTTCAATGCATAGGAAGCCATGCCCCAGACGGATGTGTCCAGATCAGACCGATCCCTGACGCGGGCCTTTTTCTCGACCTGCATCCCGTAGGAAAAGTGTTTGTAGAAGATCGGTCCGCCGCCGCGGTAGATCAGATCATTTTCGATTTCATGGCAGATCTTCGAAAGGTAAACATTACCTCCCTTTTCGATCGTTTCTGCGATCATATGACCAGCAGTGATGATATTGTCCCGTTGGGTCGTACGGACCTTCTCGATCAGTTGATCCAACCGTTCATTATACTTATCCAGTAGCATGAAGATACCTCTCTGATATCAGATATAGAAAATATGATCTTTATAGGTTTCCAACATGGTCTTGTTATGTGCATCACCGCCCGGTACGTTAGCGGAGATGAAGATCGGAGCCGTTCCGCCGGATTCCGTGATCAATTCGACAGCACGTGTCATGACAGCATTGAGGATCGCGGCACCTACGGCTGTTGAGGTTGGCCCGACTTTTTCCGGAACGCCCGCAATCGTGACAGATCCATCACCGACACAGCCGCAATTATCGATGACGATATCTGCAACGTCCATCAAAAGCTTGCCTGAAGGGTGTCGGGAGGGGATCTCCCTTCCTGTGGCGACGGAGGTCAGTGCAATGACAGTCGCTTGTTTTTCTTTGCAGCGCAGGGCAAAATCTACAGTCACAGTATTGCGGCCGGAGACGGAATGTACGATCACGACATCGCCGAGGCCGATCGGTTTTTGATCGCAGATCAAACGGCCATATTCCGGCAGACGCTCGATCTGGCTTGTAAATGGTGCAGGATCGACGTCCAGGTATAAGCCTGGAGCACGTACAGGATTGATCGTGGCCATCCCTCCCGTCCGGTAATACAGTTCAAAGGCAAGCAGGCCGGCATGGCTGCAGCCAAAGGCGAAAATGTTGTGCCCGGTCAGTGTGGCCTGAGCCATGGCCTGAGCTGCTGCTTCCATGACAGATCCCTGTGTTTCTTCGACCTTTTGCAGGATCTCATGGATGTTGGAAAGGTAAGTCTGGATCGCGCTCATGAGAGGACCTCCTTGGGAAAAGCAGATTGTAAGCGTGCGCGGGCTTCGTCGCGCGAAAGACCTTGACGGAGCAAAAGCTCCATCGGGCCGGCAAGGACATGTTCAAACCATGGCCGTTGGATCACCATTTGAGGATACACTTCCTGAACAGTCTGACAGAACGTTTCAAACATCAAAGGATGTGCTTTCCAGGCACCGCCGCATAAGGTGATCAACGGTTCTGGGATCTCGGCCAGATGCGAGAGCAAGGTCAGCATCTGCTTGCCCAGTGCCAGTCCCGCATCTGCAAAGATCTTCAGCGCATGTGGATCCCCTTGCCTGGCAGCGTCAGCTACGATCGGTACCAGACTGGCGATCACAGGAAAGGGCGCCGGTGCACCATGTACGGCGCTGATGATGCGCCGTGGTGCGTCTGTGGCATCAAAATGAGAGAGCAGCAGTGGCGTGAGCAAAGTGTTCGGCCCCCAGCCATCCAATGCCCGGATGACACGCCGGATCGCCTGTAATCCGATCCAGGTACCACTGCCTTGATCTCCCAGCACGATGCCCCATCCGCCCACGATCTGGCGATCTTGTTTGCCTAAATAGAAGACATCGGAACCGGTACCTGAAATCGCAAGAAGTCCTTCTGTACGGCCGGATCCGGCTAACAGACCGGCTTTAGCTTCATCATAGAAATGCAATGATCCAACGGACACACGAGATTTCAATTCCTGGGAGAAAAGAGTTTTGTCACCGACAAAAATGACAAAGGCTTCTTCAATTGCCGGGATCCCTGAAAGAACCTGATCCAGACATGCACGAATATGCATAAGAACGCTCTCTGGTGCATTCTGCGTTGTGTTGACACCCCCGGAGCATCCTTGCCTGAGCAAGTGCAGATCAGCATCAAAAACCAAAGCATGAATCTTGGAACCGCCGCCATCGACTGCCAGATACATGGAGACCGCCTCCTGATAATAAAATTCGACTGGATATGATAAGACCCGCGTACAGCAAAGTGATGCTGTATACGCGGGTCTTAAGGTCATGCAGTACGTTTGTCCCCAAAGAAGAACAGTGCGACGGTACCCGGACCGGTATGGGCGCCAATGACGCCGCCGATGTTGTTGATCATGACTTTGCCCTTCATTTTCGGGAAACGGGCTTCGACCAGGTTGGCTACTTCACGGGCATCCTCATAGCAAGCAGACTGGCACATGAAGACGCGGCCGGTATAATCATGACCGTCCTGTGCGTGCAGTTCCATTTGATGCACGATCTCCTCGATGACTTTCTTCTTGGTGCGGATCTTGAAACGGGGGATCAACTTACCTTCATCATTGACGTTCAGAAGGGGGCAGATCTTCAGGATGGTGCCGAAGAAACCGGAGGCTTTGGAAACGCGGCCGCCGCGGATGTAGCTGGTAAGATCGGTGGAGAAGAACCAATGATGGAGCAGCAGTTTGTTATCGTTGATCCAGGAGATGACCTCGTCCATGGATGCACCGTTTTCCTTGCGCTCAACAGCTTCTGCGACCAAAAGACCGAAACCGCTGGAAGCCGCCAAAGAGTCGATGACCACGATGCGGCGCTCAGGATAGAGTTCCTGCATGTTTTCTGCGGCCAGACGGGCAGAATTGACGCTGCCGGAGATGCCGCTGGACAGTGCCAGATGGAGGACGTCTTTGCCTTCCTTAAGAAGGGGCTCCCAAAAAGCCTGATACTGGTCGACATTGACCTGGCTGGTGGTCGGCATGGCGCCTTCTTCGATCAATTTATAAAATTTGTCAAACGGAATGGTCTTGCCAAGATCATCAGGATATTCCTGCCCATTCATGGTGTAATGGAAGCAGACATAAGGGACATGATGCTCATCAAAGTAGGACTGCGGCAGGTCCGCAGTGGAACAACAAGTGATGATGTAATCGGACATAGTAGATTCCTTTCAACGTTTTTGACAGTTCGTGTAATGTATGATACACTCCTAAACAGGTGTATTATAACACAAAATGGATTAGATGACAATAACCGAAGGGAGTTCTTCATTGGAGTTTAAAATCATAGCCGGTCCTGGCCGCAGCGGGAAAACGACTTGCCTGAGAAATCAGATCATCGAAACGACGATGCAGGAGCCGGAGCAGCGGATCATTTACATCGTGCCTGAGCAGGCAACATTGATGGCGCAGCGGGATCTGCTGGAGATGCATCCACGCGGTGGGATCCTGCAGGTCGAGATCTTGAGCTTCAATCGTTTGGCATACCGGATCCTGCAGGAGACAGGAGCGGACACCTGCCAGACGCTGGATGATATGGGGAAATCCATGCTCCTATATAAGACGGCGTTGGATCATAAAGATGAACTACTGTACTATGGATCCGAGATCCGGCACAGGGGATTTATCGGCCAGTTGAAGATCATGCTGACGGAGATGTTCCAGTACCGGATCGACGCGAAGGTGCTGGAAGAGATCAGCGGTTCTTTGGACCCGGAGGGGACACTGTATCGCAAACTGCATGATATCCGCGTTTTGTACACGGCCTTCTGTGAAAAAACAAGCGCGGAGACGATCCCTTCAGAGCGTTTGTTGGATCTGCTGGCGGAGCAGATCCCACGATCCGAGCTGCTGGACGGGGCGGATATCTATTTGGATGATTTCTTCGGATTCACGCCGCAGCAATATGAAGTGTTGGCCAGATTATTCGAAAAAGCACGTAGGGTGTGCATGACCTTGCCCTGTACACGTAAGGACTGGGAGGTCCCCGCACCGCAGCCCGGGGCCATGTATTATCAATCGCAGAAGATCCTGAAGCATCTCAGAGACATGGGCATACATGGTAAGGTGCGTTGGATGGACCAGGCCTATGGTGCCGAGGAACTGCAGTACCTGACGACGTATCTCTGGCCTGAAACTGCCTTGCAGGACCCCCAGCGACAGGCGGAACGGGTGCACGTCTACAAGGCGGAGCGTCCGGATCAGGAGATCGAGTGGATCTTGTCTCAGATCGAGACGGACGTACGTAAACGCGGGTATGCTTACGGTGACATCGCGATCCTGTTGGGATCCGGCGATTACACGCCCCTATTGGAGCGATTGGCCGATCGGTACCAGATCCCGGTCTTCTTGGACCGACGCGTTGAAATGCAGGATCATCCGGCCGTCCGATTGATCGAAGATATGCTGCAGATGCTGGTGCGTGGTTTTTCCTATGATACGGTCTTCGCGTGGGCAAAATCCGGTTTTCTTCCGTACGAGCGCGAGGCCATCGATACAATGGAGAATCAGGCGCTGTCGCGGGGCTGGCGCGGTCTGCGGATCTATAAAGAAGCATTCCTGGGGATCAGTGGAGATCTCCAGACCAGGACATTGACAGAGCATCTGTTCGAACTGCTGCAGAAGCTGAGTGCTGCGGAGGGTACGATCCTATTCTATACACAGACGCTGGAGCAAGTTTTAGAGACGCTGCGGCTGAAGGAACAGTTGCAGACCCAGGCGGAGGCTTTTGCTGAATCGGGGCAACGGATCCGACAGAGTATCCATGAACAAGTATATGAGCGGATCTGCTCGGTTCTTGAGCAGCTGGATGCAGTACTAGGCCAGGAACGAACGGATCTTGCGGGATTCTGTGAGATCCTTACGACAGGTTTTGGACAGAGCAAACTAGGGCTCGTTCCCCCGACGCCGGATCAGGTGCAGGTCGCGGATCCGGAGCGTTCCCGTATCTCTCATGCGCGCAGTCTGTATGTTGCGGGCTTCCAGGATGAGTATTTTCCATCCGTACCAGAGGACCCAGGCCTTCTGACAGATCATGAACGGCGCAGTCTGGCAACGTTCCATGACCTGGCGGCGGATCGTGGCCTGAAGACCGGGGACCAGGCATTCCATTTGTACAATATTCTTGGCAAAGCGGAGGAGAAGATCAGTTTTACATATGCTACGGCAGATTCCAAGGGACAGGGTCGCCGTCCATCTTCTTATGTGCAGCGGTTGGAGATGCTCTTTACCAAAGAGTCGTTGTACACGAAAGGCTGGCCGCGGGCCATGCATCCCAACTGGCTGATCGATCAGCTGGCCAAAGGCCGGTATCCGGAAGAAGTGCAGCAGACGGTCATCCGTTGGTTGGCGCAGCATGACCAGGGACCGATCCTGGACGTCATTGCTGCGGGCACGAAGGACCACGCCCCTCAGGAGACGCTGGAAGATGACTTATTATGGGAACTTTTGGGATTGTCCACCAGATCCGTAAGCGTGAGTCAATTGGAGCAGTACGCAAGGTGTCCTTTGGCCTATTTCTTCAACTATGGACTGGCTTTGAAGGAGCGGGAAGTCCTGAGTATCCGGCCGCTGGATGATGGCAATGTGCTACATGCCTTGCTGGAAAAGATCGGACCTCAATTGGAAGGGCAGGGCACCATCGGCACGGAGAAGATCGATGCCGTAATGCAAACGCTGTTGGATGAACAAAGCGAAGCTTTTGCCAGATATCAGACCAGCAGTCGGTATCAGTATTACTGGAACAAACTCCGGTCCACAGCGGAACGTGCCATCATGATCCTGCGCCGACAGATCCAGAGCGGGGCCTTCCATCCGGAAGCTTTCGAGTGGACTTTTGGAGGTCCTGAAGGCAGTGGGAGCGCCTTACCGATCCGTCTGAAGGATGGACGTGTCGTGCATCTTATGGGTAAGATCGACCGGATCGATGTGCTGCGGGAAGATGGACAGGAGTACGTCCGGATCCTGGATTATAAATCCGGAAGCACGGGCTGGGATCCATGGGAGATCTATGAAGGCCTGCGGCTGCAGCTGCCCATCTATCTGGACGCGGTGCAGGCAGCCACCGACGCCAGACCGGCCGGTATCTTCTATTTCCACTTGAGTCCTAAGACGCAAAAAGGAAATTACGAGGCATCGGAGATCGAACAGTTGAAAGAAGTGCTGACCAGTGCCAGGTTGGACGGCATCGTGCTGAATGACCTGCACATCATCGAAATGATGGATCAGGAGATCCAGGGCAAGTCGATGATCATTCCCGTCACCCTGAAAAAAGATGGGTCTCCGGATGCCAGATCCCGGGTGGTGCAGGAGGAGCAGTTCGAGGAACTGCGGCGTTTCGCACGGGCGAAGGCCGCCTCACTGGCGGATCGTATCGCTGAGGGGGATATCGATGCCAACCCGATCGCAAGTGCCGGGTATACGGAACCAGCCTGTGCGCAATGCGCCTTCAGAGGGGCTTGTCGGCTGGATATAGACAGGGAACAAGATCGTTTCCATGCAAAGGGAAATCACACAAAAGAGGATTTTTGGAAAAAAATTCGCGAAGAGGAGCCTTAAGGGGCTCCTTTTTTATGGAAACCGTGATAAAGAAAAAGGAAATCCAACATCCGTGGAGAAATATAAAGTGACTTTGTCTGGAAAGGAGGAGCGCAATGTATTATCCGGAAGACATCATACGCGACGTGCGCGAGCGGACCGATATCGTGGGTCTGGTCTCCGGCTATGTTTCGCTGCAGAAAAAAGGCAGCAATTACTTTGGCTGCTGTCCTTTCCACAACGAAAAGACCCCATCCTTCTCCGTCAATACCAAGGAACAATTCTTCTATTGCTTCGGGTGCCATAAAGGCGGCAACGTTATCACCTTCCTTATGGAAATGGAAAATCTGACGTTCCCCGAGGCGCTGAAGGAGCTGGCGGACCGGGCAGGTGTCACATTGCCGGAGGCGGAATTATCCCCGGAGGAAAAACGTCGTATCGAAGCCCGTACTCGCTTATACGATATGAACCGGGAGGCCGCCCGTTTCTTCTACTATCAGCTGGCCAAAACGCCGGATGGTGTCAGAGCCAGGGAATATCTGGAGCAGCGCGGTGTCACAGAGACATATGCCAAACGCTTCGGCCTGGGGTACGCGCCGATCGGTTCCGCCAGCCTGTACCGCTATCTGTCCTCCAAGGGCTATACGACGGAGGAAATGGAAAAGGCAAGACTCATCACCGTGCGCGGCAATCGTGTCTATGATTATTTTTTCAACCGACTCATGTTTCCCATCTTCAACACGGCCGGGCAGACCATCGCTTTCGGCGGCCGTGTCATGGGACAGGGGGAACCTAAGTATCTGAATTCTCCGGAAACGGAGGTCTTCAATAAGCGCCGCAACCTGTATGCCATGCAGATGGCCAAAAAGAGCCGCCGCAAGGAAGCTCTCATGGTCGAGGGATATATGGATGTCCTTTCCCTGCATCAGGCAGGGTTCGACAATGCCGTAGCCTCCCTGGGCACGGCGCTCACGCAGGAGCAAGCCCTGCTGATCAAACGATATTATAACGACGTCGTCCTCATCTACGACAGCGATAAGGCGGGCACACAGGCGGCCCGGCGCGGCATCCCCATCTTGGAGCAGGCCGGACTGAAAGTGCGGGTGCTCAGGGTGCCCGGCGCGAAGGATCCGGACGAGTTCCTGAAGCAGAATCCGCCGGAAGCCTTCCAGGAGCTGATCGATAAGGCCATGAACCCCATCGATTTCGAGATGCTGGTCCTTGAGGAGGAAAACAATACCGCGACGGTCGATGGGCGTGTGCTCACTGTCAATGGTATGGCCGAGCGGTTGGCTGGGATCGAGAGCGATCTGGAGCGGCAGATCCATATCCAGGATACCGCTGAAAAGCTGAAAGTGGATCCGGCGCTGCTGGCAAAAAAGGTCGAGGAGATCCGCAGGACCACAGGCCTTCTGGAACGCCGGCAGAACCGGCCGCGTACGGAAGAACAGGGGCCGCGGACGGACGCGCGGATGCAGTTGCTGGGCGTCATGATGCACCGGCAGGATTTGATCCCGCTCTTGCGGCGGCATATCAGCATAGAGGATCTGAAGGGACCGGATGGCGCGGATGATCTGTATGCGCAGGTGGCCGACAGCCTCTTCCGACATCAGGAAGAAGGCGTACTCGTGCAGAAGGCGGATCTGATCAGCCTGGCAGATCAGCCTGAGGATCAGGAGAAGATCGCACGCCTGGTGCAGATGCGTCTGCCGGATACACAGGAGAATCTGGAGAAACTGCTTACAGAGACCGTGCGCTCGGTGAAGCGCAAGGCGCTGGAAGAAAAACTGACCCGGCTCACGGCCGAGGAGAATGCAACTTCTGAGGACCTGCGTACGATGCAGGACATCATATATGAACGAAAGTCGCTGGATACCCTGCGTATCCGATTGCGGCCAGAAGGAGGCACAGTACTATGACACAGACGATCGACATGCAGAAGTACAGGGAAAAACTGAAGATCCTTGTCGAGATGGCGAAAAAGAAAAAGAACGTGCTGGAGCACGTGGAGATCGCCGAAGTCTATCAGGACATGAATCTGACTGCCGAGCAGATGGAGTCGGTCTATGAGTATCTGGAGAACCAGAACATCGACGTCATCGGATTCAACGAGGATCAGACCGAGGAGGAGAAGATCGATATCTCCCTGCCTGATGGCATCAGTATCGACGATCCGGTACGTATGTACCTGAAAGAGATCGGTAAAGTGCCTCTGCTGACTGCAGACGAGGAGATCGAGCTGGCGCGCCGCATGGAAAATGGTGACGAGGAAGCCAAGAAGCGCCTGGCAGAAGCCAACCTGCGTCTGGTCGTCAGTATCGCCAAACGTTACGTCGGCCGCGGCATGCTGTTCCTGGACCTGATCCAGGAGGGCAACTTAGGACTCATCAAGGCGGTCGAAAAATTCGACTACCGGAAGGGATATAAGTTCAGTACGTATGCCACTTGGTGGATCCGTCAGGCCATCACTCGCGCCATCGCGGATCAGGCCCGTACCATCAGGATCCCCGTGCACATGGTCGAGACCATCAACAAGTTGATCCGTGTCTCCCGTCAGCTGCTGCAGGAATTGGGCCGTGATCCTTCTCCGGACGAGATCGCCGAAGAGCTGGAGATGCCCGTCAGCAAGGTGCGCGAGATCATGAAGATCGCCCAGGAGCCGGTATCCCTGGAAACGCCGATCGGTGAGGAGGAAGACAGCCATCTTGGCGATTTCATCGAGGATAAGGAAATGATGATCCCGGCAGACGCGGCGGCCTATACACTGCTGAAAGAGCAGCTGCTGGAAGTCCTGGATACATTGACCGACCGCGAGCAGAAGGTACTCCGTCTTCGTTTCGGCCTGGACGATGGGCGTTCCCGTACGTTGGAGGAAGTGGGCAAAGAGTTCAACGTCACGCGTGAGCGTATCCGTCAGATCGAAGCCAAGGCGCTGCGTAAGCTGCGTCATCCGAGCCGCAGCAAGAAGCTGCGGGATTATCTCGAGTAATGCCGGCCCGCGTACTGTCCGATCGTCTGCAGACGGTCCTGGATCTTCTGCCAGGCTGCCATACGTTGGCGGACGTGGGCTGTGATCACGGCTACCTGTCCATCGAGGCGGTCCACAGCGGAAAAGTGCTGCAGGCCATCGCTTCAGACATCCGTCCCGGGCCCCTCGCCGCAGCGCAAGCGCATATCCATGCGGAGAAGCTGTCCGACCGCATCCAGGTGCGGCTGACGAACGGTCTGCAAGGTTTTCACCCGGGCGAGGTGGATGGCTGCGTCATCTGCGGGATGGGCGGCATGATGATCCGTACCATCCTGGAGGAAGCGCCGATAGGTGTTTTGGAAGGCCTTTCTTCGTTGATCCTGCAGCCGCAGACGGAAACCGATGAAGTGCGGCGTGCGCTGCATGGCCTGGGATTTCGCATCTGTGAAGAGCGATTCGTGGAGGATCGCGGCAAGTACTATACGATTCTGCGGGCGGAACATGGAGCGGAGCAATATGAGGATCCTTTTGCATACATCTACGGTATCCTTATGTTCCGGGACCGAAATCCGGTCTACCGCCACTGGGCAGAGCAGCGGATCCTCAAACTTGCGGACTGGAGCGAGGCTGCCCGGGATCCGCAGCAAAAACTAAAACTGGAGCAGGAAATGCGCTGGCTTGCAGCGCGCCTGTCCGATAAGGATTGAATTATGAGTATGATCCATATCATTTTGGAAGACGGACAAGAAGTATCCGTACCCAAAGGGACGACGCTGGAGCAGATCCTTGAAGATCTTTCTTCGCAGGAGACGAAGGTCGATAACGAGCCTAAGTCACCCGCTTTGCTGGCGGTCGTCAATGGTAAACTGAGAGAACTGTGGGCTCCTCTGAATGCCGATGCCAACGTACGGTTCCTTACCCTGGAGCATCAGGATGGGTATCGCACCTACATCCGTACGCTGAACTTTTTGTTCCTGTACAGTGCGGAAGAAGTACTGGGCAAGGAGGCAGAGGTCCGCATCAAGCAGGCGATCTCCGGAGGTACGTATTGTGAGATCAGCCGGGGAGAGCGCACAGGTGTCACCGAGGAAGAAACGCAGGCTTTGCTTGAAGCGATGCGCCGTCATGTCGCAGAGGACCTGCCGATCCGCAAAAAACCATATCCTATCGACGAGGCTATGGATCTATTCGAGGCCAGGGGCATGTGGGACCGTTCACAGGTCTTTAAATACCGCCGTTTCTCCACGATCAATCTGTACAGCCTCGGCGGTATGATCGATTATTTCTACGGCTACATGCTGCCCAGTACAGGCATGCTCAAGTATTTCGACCTGACCCAGTATCGGGAAGGTGTCATCATCCAGCTGCCCGAGAGAAAATGGCCGCATAAGGTGCGTCCGTTCGTTCCCTCGGAAAAACTGTTCGATGTATTCCGCCGATCCACGGAATGGAGCGAGATCATGGGTGTGGAGACCATCGGCGCTCTCAACGATTCCATCGCCGACGGCAGTATCCATGAGCTGATCGAGATCTCTGAAGCACTGCATGCCGGCCATATCGCCGCCATTGCGCGGGAGATCTTCGCGCGCAGGGATCAGATCCGCATGGTGCTGATCGCCGGACCTTCTTCTTCCGGCAAGACGACCTTCGCCAAGAAACTGTCCATACAGCTGCGGGCGGAGGGACTCAGGCCGCGCATGATCTCGGTGGATGATTATTTCGTCAACAGGGAAAATACACCGCTTGATGAGAATGGCGAGAAGGACTATGAAAGCCTGTATGCGATCGATATCGAGGCATTCAATAGCGATCTGAAGGCGCTCATGGCCGGGGAGACCGTGACCCTGCCCAGGTACAATTTCGTGACCGGGCTCAGGGAATATCATGAAAAGCCCATGCAGATGGGGCCGGACGATATCCTGGTCATCGAAGGCATCCATTGCCTGAACGAGGCATTGACCGCCCAGATCACGCGGAGCGAGAAATACAAGATCTATATCAGCGCGCTGACGCTGATCAATGTAGATGATCACAACCGCATCCCGACCACGGATGGCCGTTTGCTGCGCCGTATGGTGCGTGACCATCAGTATCGCGGCGCGTCGGCAGCCCGGACCATCTCCATGTGGCCGCAGGTGCGTGCCGGAGAAGAGCGCAATATCTTCCCCTTCCAGGAGGAAGCGGATGTGATGTTCAATTCCGCTCATATCTATGAGTTGGCAGTGATCAAACAGTATGCAGAACCTCTGCTGTTCAGCATCCGAAGGGATGAACCGGAATATGCGGAGGCCAGACGCCTGATCAAGTTTTTAGATTATTGTTTGGGGGTCAGTTCGGAGATCGTACCCAGTACTTCGATCATTCGAGAATTTATCGGAGGATACAATGGAGAATAATCACGACACTACGCTCCAACAAGAACAAGAACGGCTGCTTCAGATCCAGGAGATCATCGGTCACGAGATCGAGGACCGGCTGCATAATCTCAGTGATCTGAAGCAGGAGATCGTTGACTACAGAAAGTTTTTGATCGAGGAGATACCGCAGAAACAGTATCATTCCATGAACCAGGACAACCCGGTCCGTGAAGCCAGTTATAAGGCGACCTACGAACGTCTGGGCGTCCTATCACGCATGTATTACTATCCGTACTTCGGAAAGATCGTACTGAAGGATCCCCTGGAGGCGGAGGAGGAAGCCTACTTCATCGGAAAGAACGGCCTGGAGCAGCATGGCAACCCCATCATCCTGGACTGGAGAGCGCCCATGGCGTCTCTGTTCTACCAGCAGCGGCTGGGTATGATGGAAGTCAAGGCACCGATGGCAACGTTCGAGGTCGAACTGCTCAAACGCAGGCAGTATATCATTCGTAACGGCATCATGAAGGGACTCTTCGATTCTGAAATCGATATCAAGGACGACATCCTGCAGATGGTACTGTCCGGCAACAGTGGAGCCCGCCTGAAAGATATCATTGCCACCATCCAGAAAGAGCAGGACGACATCATTCGTGAACCGTTAGAACACAACGTGCTGCTCAATGGCGTCGCCGGCTCCGGTAAGACGACCATCATTCTGCATCGCATCGCCTACCTGCTGTTCAATTATCGTGCCCGCCTGCAGGATAATGTCCTGATCATCGGCCCGAACCGTCTCTTCATGGAGTACATTTCCGACGTGCTGCCGGATCTGGGAGAGAAGGACAATACGTTCCAGCTGACCATTCCGCAGCTGGCTCGCGAAGTGGTTCATCCGACGCGGGAAGTCATGAGCACGGAGGAGTATTTCCGCCGTCTCGAAGCCGCGCAGCCCCGTTTCCTTAAAGAGGTACGGCGCAAATCCTCGGCTCTGTTCAAAAAGGAACTGGATGATGCTTTCCGCGTTTTCGAGGAGGCACAGCTGAAAAAGAGCGATCTGATCTTCCAGGAGCAGGTCATCATCAGTGCGTCCGAACTGAATCAACTATTTACGAAGACCTATTCCAAACTGCCGTATCTGCGTCGTATCCGCAAGATCCGCCGGTTGATCCTGCAGCGGGTCAAGGATCTGCGCAATGATACGGTGCGCCGCCTGAAACGGGTCTATGATATCCAGATCAAAAAAGCACGGGACGATGCGGATTTCGCGCGTGTTGACAAACTACAGCGGGAACGCCAGGATACTTTGCGCGCTTATCTGCGTGAAGTGTTCCTGTTCATGAAGGAACTGCGTTCCTTGTACGATGTTCCGGATACCGAGACGTGGTATGCGGAGACTGTACGTAAAAACGAGAGCAATCCGTGGATCGAGGATGACCTGTGCGGCCTGTTGTACGTCCATACGAAGCTGCATGGGAAGGGCGCTTATCCGGTACGCCACCTGGTCATCGACGAAGCGCAGGATGTCAGTGCCTTCGGTTTCCTCATGCTCAAGAGTCTGACGGGGGCGGAGACCTATACGATCGTGGGTGACATCCATCAGCGGATCAAGGGCGAGGCACATCAGTCCATGATGATCGGCTGGGAGAAACTGATGCGTCCGCAGGAGCGGCAGATGGTATCGTATTATGAATTGCACCGCAGTTACCGCAGCACGCCGCAGATCATGGAATACGCGGAACATTTCCTGCCGGATAAAGAGAAAGCAGAAACCATCGATCGTGAGGGTACGCCGGTAGAGGTCAGGACCTTCGCAGGCACGCGGGATCTGAGTCACCATCTGAAGCTGGCCCTGGCGGAGATGCGCAAGGCTGGTATGGAACGGATGGCCATCCTCTGTGCGACTGATAAAGAAGCAGAACGCATCGGCCGGGCGGTACGCAAATTCGATCCGCCGGTCCAGATCGTGCGCGGGGAACAGATGGCGCTCGATGCCGAAGTCAGTGTGCTGCCGGTCTATTATGCCAAAGGACTGGAGTTCGACGGCGTCATCATCGTGGAGCCCAAAGATAGTGGGTGGGAGCCCTGGACAAAATATATCCTTTGTACACGTGCGCTGCATCGATTGGTCCATCTGACGGAAACGGAGGCCGCGGACTGATATGGAACGTTGGGACATTTATACGGTCGACCGTGTCCGAACCGGAAGAACCATGGCGCGCAACGACTGGAACATGCAGCCCGGCGAGTACCATATCACCGTACTGGCGCTGTTGGAGCGGCCGGATCATACGATCCTGATCACCCAACGGGTGCTGACGAAAGCCTGGGCCGCCGGGCATTGGGAGATCCCGGGCGGAGGCGTGCTGGCCGGTGAAACACCGGAGGAAGCGATCCGTAGAGAAGTGCGGGAGGAAACAGGTCTCGATCTGACAGGCGTGCCTGGTGAGGTCGTGTGCTCTTACCGTCGTGACAATCCCGAGGAAAAGGATAACTACTTTGTGGATGTCTATCGTTTCGTTCTGGATTTCCAGCCGGAACAGATCCAACTGCAGACCGAGGAAACGGCCGGTTTCCGGATCGTCACCGCGGAGGAGATCCGCCGGTTGGGCGAGGAAGGTGTTTTCTTACATTATCATAGTCTTGCAGAGATCTTTGCATAATAAAAGATCCTGTGTCCGAGATCTGCTCGGATCACAGGATCTTATTATTTTGTAAAGAAGGCGCGGATCTCATTTTCGGTGGCGTTCGCTGTGCCCTGCGCCATGGCATCCGAACCGCCGCCACGACCGGAAAGCGCTGTGTTCATCTCCTTACACAGGGGACGGACAGAACCATCCCGGATCGCAAGGATATAGCGGAAAACGGTCTTTTCCTCATTCCGAGGAATGAAGAGACAGACCGGACCATCGCGCCGTGCTGTCAGCAGGTTCACATAGGTGCGGGCCATGATCTCATCAGAGAAGTCTTCAAAAAGCACTAAAGGATCGGAGCCGGTAGGAGCTTGATCCGCAAGGACCTGGATCAGGCGCCGTTCCGCCGCCACACGTTGCTCTTTCAGCGCATTGGTCTGTGCCAGGGCTTTTTCCACAGCGGCGAGTGTATCCTCCGGGACAGCTGACAGCAACGTATCGATCCCGTACACTTGCTCCTGATACATCCGCATCATGGCAAGGGCCTTCAGGCCGCAGAGGAAGTAGACGCGGGTGCCGCCTTTGTAGCGCTCGAACCGCAGGATCTTGATCAGCCCGATCTCTCCCGTGTGCATGACATGCGGCGCGCAGCAGGCACAGCGATCGGTCTCTTCGATGGTCACGATACGCACGGTACCAGTCAGTTCTTTTTTGCTGCGGTATTCCAAAGTTTTCAGTTCTGCAGCGGTAGGATAGCTGATGGTGAAGGGCAGATCCGCACGTACGACGCGGTTGGCTTCTTCTTCAGCGGCATAGAGTTCTTCCGCTCCGAAGACACCGTTCACATCCAGGGTCATTTCTTTGGAACCCATATGGAATCCAACGTTATCCACGCCATATCGGTTGTGGAGCACGGCGCACAGGACATGCTCTCCGGAATGCTGCTGCATATTGCCAAGACGCGTCTCCTGATCCAGCTGGCCTTCTACCATATGGCCAGGTTCGAATGGCTGCGGACTGATGTGATGGATGATCTCATCTGCTTCAAAGACCTCGAGCAGCGGCGTTCCATCCAAGGTCCCTGTGTCGGCATCCTGCCCACCGCCGCCCGGAAAGAAAGCGCTGCGGTCCAGGACGATGTCAAATGCGTCCTCTTTGGGCGTGCAGGAAAGGACATGGGCGGAAAAGGTCATTGCATGACTGTCATAGTCATAGATACGTTCTGTCATATGTGCTCCTGTTCCAGAATATTGGTAGTGATATAATCGACACCCTGCGCGATCCAGTAGTTCGCACTCTTTGCGTCGTTGATCGTCCAGACATTGACCGCCTGGCCGATCTGGTGTACGTCCTCGATCCCCTGGGCGGTCAAGGCGCGTGATGATATGTCCAGATCCAGCTGGTACTGCTTGAGGAATTGCAGGACCTCAGGGCTATATTTCTCGCAGAGGTACTGCATCGGCTGCGACGGCAGCATGGCCCGCAGGTCGATCAGATTGCCGCGGTCAAAAGAAATGAAGACCGTGTGATCCAATTGATGACAGCGCCGTAACAGCGTAATGATCTTCTGGATGTGGACGGGGGCGACGCGGTTCTTCAGTTCCAGAAAGGATGTCTTATCATAGCGCTGGCAGATCCGGGCATATTCCTCCAAAGAAGGCAGCCGCAGATCGGTCCGCCCTGTACTGCCATCAAATTCATGCAGCAGGATCTGCCGCAGTTCCTCGTAATCGGTGTTTTCTACCGTCAGGTTCCGGGCTGCCACACGGCCGGTGGTATCGTCATGGGTGCAGATATAATGGCCGTCACGAGTCACATGGACGTCTGTCTCGATGGCATGATAAGAGCGGTTCGCGGCGGCGATAAAAGCCGCGTGTGTGTTTTCCGGTTCTATACCGCTCAAGCCCCTGTGCGCTACCAGGCGCACCCCTTGTGTATCTATCTTGATCGTATTCATTTGCTATCTCCCTCAGACTTTGATTATAGCACGATTCGACATCGTATGTCCAGTTGATGGGAAAATCGGACATCGTGTGTTCTGGAAGCGTCCTTCCACCTTTGCTACAATAGATCGTAGACGAAAAGGCCATAGAGCAGAAGGGAGTGTATCATGAACAAACCGGTCTATCATATCGTAGTCCAGGGCATCCATAACGCGGATGCTTTTGCGGGCGATACCAACAAAGAAGCCTACTGGGAACGTATCGTCCGTTACAAAACACAGCTGGGGATCCAACTGTACGCATTTGCCATCTTTGATAATCATGCGCATTTTCTGATGCGTGGGACCGAACAGGAAGTGTCCGGCCTGATGCGGAGAGTCGGCGTCTCATATTCTCACTGGTATCGACGACAGTACAATCATGAGGGGAGCATCTTCCGGGGAAGACCCAGCATGGAGCAGCTGCAAAGCGACGGTCAGATCCTCAAGGCGGCTCGTTATATTCATCAGGAACCGGTGCGCAAAGGATTGACTTCCTCCATGGAGGCGTACCCGTGGAGCTCCTATTGGATGTACCAAAGTGAGGACAGTGTCATCGACCGGGACGAGATCACGGAGCGGCTGCGGTTCTGGGGCAGGTTCGAAGATTATATGACCATTCCGGAGCCGGCCATGTTCCTCGAAGAAAAACAGGCGCATTTTGGTTTTACCGACAAAGAGGTGGCATCGATCATCGACCGGCGTCTGCAGCAGCATCCGAGGGTGGAATTGTTGGTCATGCCGCACCCGATCCGCAATTATATATTGGCGGTGCTGCGGTTCATCGATCGGATCAGTATCCTGCAGCTGGCCCGTGTCAGCGGTGTCGGCAGAGGGATCGTACAGAGGATCGACCAGGAAGATCTGCGTTTGACTTTGTTCCAGGGGCCGCGGATCTTGCATTTGAATGGTGAAGATCTGCCGGCAGAAGTACTGGACCATGTCCATGATTGGTTTGTGCTGGCAGCCCGACAGCAGCTGATCCGACCTTCTGATATCCAGGTGCCCATGGATCATTTGTGGAAGTCCTGGTGCCGTCCCGCGGAGCCGCTCCTGACCGATGCTGAGATCATAACACTGCAGCTATATCAAGAACAATCACAACTGCGCTTCCATCCGCAGACGTTGATGTATGTGGAGCGGAGGTTAGAAGACGGTGCATTGCGCAGGGGACTGGTGGGCTGTCTGGATCTGGAACAGGTCTCCTTGTCGCAGGAGGTCCATGCGCCGGTCCGTTTCCTGAACGAACCAGACATGCTTCTGTCCGCTCATGCAATGACGATCCGGGAGAATCATGCACCAGAGTCGACCAGTGTCGTACTGGCTGTTGATGACCCGTTTCGAGGATTGATCGAACCTTTGGAAAATGAAAAACAAGACATGCACCAGGTGTATGATTTCTCCATACCCAACCAGAAGGGAAGGATCACGGGATATGTCCTTCCGGTGCGCCTGCAGGAAAAAGTGCTGGAGCGGCTGGATGTCATGGCGGATCCCGGTTATTTTGCAAGCCGCCTGAAGACCAATGAACCACCCTATGTTTTCTTCACTTTGCAGGGTACGGAAGAACTGGCCGGTGCGGTCCTGGCATATGAGCATGCCAAGGCCAAAGATGGCGTGGAAGCCGCGAAGCTGATGCCGCTTCGCTATCATATGGTAGAAATCGTCGACTTGCATGATGAGGCGGTGCATATCCTGCCGTCCTACCCCGTATGCACGGTGGACAGAAAAGCTTTGTCTCTCATCTTGAATGAGATGTATCCGGGAACACATCCGGGCCGCGCCAGGCAGCATGAGATCGAGATCCGGTACAGTTCAGGTAAGGAGAAGGGGATATTCAGCATTCCATATAAAAGACGGCGAAGTTTGATAACTCCTTACCCATTGACGATGCTGCTGCCGGCGCTCAACACCTGTGCCGCTCTGTATGACAGTGCGGTCACATATCATACCAGTGCAGATGCGGCTATCGCCGCGGCCAAGGAGCAGGGCGGCGTGGCATTGTTCTGGGAAGCTCCGACCAAAGAAGAGATCCTGAAAATGGTGACGGCTGAGATCCGGTTGCCTGCGGACGCCTTGGTCCTGGGAGAACCCAAGGATCGCAGATGCAGGCTCGAGTGCAGGATGCTGCAATAGAAAAAGTGCCTTTTGTCGATCAACAAAAGGCACTTTTTTATGCGGATGAAGGGACTCGAACCCCCACGCCATAGGCGCCAGATCCTAAGTCTGGTGCGTCTGCCAATTCCGCCACATCCGCCTGTGCAGTGCTCATGATAGCATTTTACCGGCGGGTTGTCAAGAAAGCAGCGTCAGAATTGCGTGAGGCGGTCACGGGCTGTCACGCTCCAGGAACCGATCAGATGCCCCTCATGGATGACAGGAACTCTTGGATACAAGATGGTGGTGGTACAGATATGTGCAGGGATCATGTACAGTACGGTGCCGATCGCTGGCCGCAGGCTTTCCAGGCCTTGCCGCATCCGGCAGACCATATGCTCCTCGTTTTGAAATACAGGTTCGGCAGGGATACCCACCAGATGTCCGGGGACGGATTGGTCACAGGAAAGAGCCTTGGTTCCGCAGTCCAAGGTGAACCGTCCTTCTCCCGGATGGCTGATCACCCGGGTCAGCACCGCGGCGGCAGGTGGATACTCCATATCAGGAAAAGCAGTACTGTAGCCATAGTCTCCCAAAAACAGGGTGCCGGGGGAGAGGTAGGCATTTTGATAATGGGAAAGGCAGGATGCAAAACAGGGCATGGAGGGCGTGCCGCCAAAGATGACGATCTGCGGCCCGAAACGGGAGCGTATCAGATCGTGTATGGGGCGGAAAGCCTGCTCCAAACGCGTCACAGCGTCCATGCGATCCTGCAGGCGGCTCTGATGATTTTCTCCATCATAGACGTGGAAACCGTGCATGCGGATCCCCTGCAGCTTGGATGCTTTTGTATAGAAGGATTCCAGTGCGGAGATCGGCACTCCGGTCCGGTGCAGTCCTGTATCGACATCGACCAGTACGGAAACCGGTTTGTCCGCTAATGCCCCTAGATGGGCCAGTGTCTCCAGGTCATCTCCGATCGTATGGAAACGTACCGCGGGATAGGTCTTGCACAGACGCAGAAAGGCTTCCTGATTAGGCCCGACAGGCATATAGGCCAGGAGGACTTCTTCCGCACCGGCAGCCGCTGCCATCTGGGCTTCGCGCAAAGTAGCGCACTTAAAACGACGGATGCCGTACTCGACCTGCATACGGATCATGGCCTGCATCTTGTGCGATTTGACATGCGGCCAGAGATGGCCGGCACCGCCCGCGGCTCGGATCGCCGCCTCGGTATTGCGGCGGATGCCATCCTCATAATAGATCAGCTGTGGAGAAGACAATTGGTTTTCTTCCGCAAAATGGTAGGATATTTCATTCATGCTGCAGTTCACCTCTTGCTTCTATGATAAAAGAATCGCGTGCATTATGCAAGCCTTTGCGATATAATTAAAGAACAGGAGCGTGTGAACATGACTACTCATATCTATAATGCAAAGATCTGTGACGGGACAGGAGCACCAGTATGGAGAGGTGGGATCCTCTTCAGCGAGCAAGGGATCCTGGACGTATACGAAGGAGAAAAAGATCTGACAGCCGATGAAGCGATCGATGCCCATGGCCGATTAGTGACGCCTGGTTTTATCGACATCCATCGGCATTGCGATATCATGCCTTTTTATGGAACAGCATATGGCACAACGATGCTCAGACAAGGGATCACAACGACGGTCGTGGGCAATTGCGGTATCTCTCCCACACCGGCACCAGAGCAGACGGAGGAAATGTACGCGTATTATGAACCGGTCCTGGGACCGCTTGGGAACGATCTGCCCAGGACCTATCCCGCCTTTCGGGCAGGTCTAAAGGATCTGCAGCTGCCGGTCGATACAGCTGCCATGATCGGGACGGGTGCCGTGCGCATCGCGGTCAAAGGCTTCTCCAACAGTCCGTGGACGGCGGATGAACTGGAGCAAGGCAGAGCTTTGATCGAAGAGGCTATGAAAGCCGGCGCGCCTGGCGTTTCATTGGGAATCATGTACCTGCCGGAATGTTATGGAACAGTGGAAGAATTCGCGGCGCTGCTGGAACCGGTCGGACGGTACGACGGCGTGATCACTACCCATATCCGGGGTGAGGGTGACAGCCTCGTCGCCAGCGTTGAAGAAGTCATCGAGATCGCAAGACGTGCCGGATGCGCATTGGAGATCTCGCATTTTAAATCCTGTGGCATGAAGAACTGGAGGCATGCGATCCATGAAGCGATACAAAGGATCGAGGTGGCGCGTGCAGCCGGACAGGATGTGACCTGCGATTTCTATCCCTATGCCGGAGGTTCTACGGCACTGACCACTATGCTGCCGCCTGCCTTTGTCCAGGGTGACCTGAAGTCAGCGCTCGAAAGATTAGGGACAGAAGAAGGCGTGCTGGCGTTTCGCAGGTCAGTGCAGCAGGAGTGGCCGGATTGGGACAACTATGCGATCTCGCTTGGTTGGGACAGGATCCTGATCTCAGGTGTCATACTGCCGGAGTTTGAGTCACTGCGCGGGTTGGATATGGTCACGGCGGCCAAACAGGCGGGTTATAAAGATGCAGTCTCCCTCGCGGCGGCTATGATGTATAAAGAACAGGGACGGACCGCGATCATCAATCTGAGTATGTCAGAGCAGGATGTGGATACCGTTGCACAGCTGCCTTATGCGATCTTGATCTCAGATTCGATCTACGCGGATACAAAAACACCGCATCCTCGCATGCATGGTACTTTTCCGAAATTCTTAAGGGAATACGTACGGAAAAAGCGGCTGCTGACGTTGGAGGAAGCGGTGCACAAGATGACGCAGATGCCCGCGCTGCGTATGCGTCTGAAAGAAAAAGGTGTACTTGTGCCAGGATTTGCGGCGGATCTGCTGTTGTTCGACGAAGCGACATTTACCGATCGTGCGACGTATGAGGATCCGGCACGGCAGGCTGAGGGCATGGATCAGGTCTGGATCGGCGGCAGGAAAGCGGTGGAAGATGGCCGCCTCCTACGGCTGGATCTGGGACATCTGCTTTGATTTTGGGCACAAAAAGAAGCAGGTAACGGGAATCGAACCCGCCTCTCAAGCTTGGGAAGCTCGCATTCTACCAATGAACTATACCTGCAGTGCTTTTCTATTGTAGCATGCACGGCTGTGAATTGCAAGAGAAATTGTTGCGAAATATGAATAGCCATGATAAAATGAAAGTTACGAGACCTAAAAACAGCGTCAAAGGAGATACAGTGATGCAGCACATAAAGCATAGTATCAAGAGATTATTCTTGTACATTGTAATACTTTCTCTGCTGATTCCAGGGCAGTATATCATGGCTATAGAAACAGAAGAAGGCAATGCGGTACATGCCGAGGAATCTGAGGAAACGGATGAGATCCTTCTCGAAGCTGAGGATTCTATGGACGAGACCATGGATATCGAAGCAGAAAACGAAGCAGAAAATGAAGCGGAGGATCTGAAAGCCGAAGAACCAGAAGCTGAAACGGTAGAAGAGATCGCGCCTGAAGATGCTATAGAGGCGGAGCCTGCAGAATTACCTGCGGAGACAGAATCCGAAGTACAAGTCACAGAGGTCGCGACAGCAGAAGAAGCGGCAATAGCTTTGTCGGATCTAGAGGAGGGCGATCCGGAATCGAGACTGATCGTATTCGGCGACAGCCTGCCGGAAGATACTGCGGCCAGCGAGATCATCTACTACGAAGAGTATAATGAATATATCTTGCAGTTTTCTTCGCCTGAAGATGCTGCGCAAGCACAGAAAGATCTGAGTGAGGATTATGATGTTTACGAGGATGAGGTCCTGACGCTTGATAATCTGTTGGATAACGGTATGGGCAATCAGGACAGCTATTCATGGGGAACCACTGTCATGGGCGCAGATCCGTATTTGAACGGTATAGCAACATCGGAGGAGGTCACAGTTGCAGTCATAGATTCCGGTGTAGACCCTGAGAATCCATTCTTCCCAGAAGGTGTGATCCGGTCGGATAGTTGGGATCTTACTATGAGCGATGATGTGCTGACGGATAAACAAGGTCATGGAACACATGTCTGCGGTATCATAGCTGATATGACCCCGGATCAGGTGCATATTCTGGCTCTGAGGGTCTATGACGATGATGAAAAAACCAGTTGGGGACTGATCATGACGGCACTTCAGTATTGTTTGGAAAACGATGTGGATGTGATCAACATCAGTCTCGGGGCGAATAATGTGTCTTCTGCACCGCTGGATGAAATTTTGGTGCAGGCAAAAGACGCAGGTATCGTGGTAGTTTGTGCCGCGGGAAATGAAGGTCGACCGGTCATGTATCCGGCGCGATTGGATTCGACTATTGCAGTGTCGGCCATAAGGAGTTCCCTTGAACTCTGGTCAAGTTCTAATTATGGCGAAGAGGTGGATTTCTGTGCGCCAGGGCATCAGATCATCAGTGCGGCACGATCTACCACTGAGGTCTTAACGACTTCGAAATCTGGCACTTCCATGGCAGCACCTCATGTTGCCGCTGCCTTTGCCTATCTGAAACTGGCGTATCCTGGTGCATCCTGGGATAAGTTATATGATGAAGCCAAGGCAAGGTCTATCGATTTAGGTACTGATGGCCGTGATGTGGAATTTGGCTGGGGATATCCGGAACTGACAGGACTTTTCTCTGGGGCGATCGAGATGAAAGAATGCAAAGTGAGCCTTGGCAACACATCTTTTACATATGATGGTAAAGAGAAAAAGCCTGCTGTAACTGTTGTTTACAACGGGAGAACGCTTAAGGTCGGAAATGAATACAATGTATCCTACAGTGCGAATAAGATAATTGGTATAGCAAGCGTCACGATCACTGGAAAAAGACGATTTACCGGTTCGGTCACTAAGAAGTTCAAGATCCTGCCGGCTAAGGTCACGATTCTGACACCTGTCGCAGGAACAAAGAAGATGACAGTCAAATATAAGACTGTCAAGGGAAGCTGCCGTTATCAGATCGCCTACCGCATCAAGGGAACGTCTTCGTGGACCAAGGTCAATACGACGTTGCAGACGGCAAAGACCATCAAAAAGTTGAAATCCGGAAAGAAATATCAGGTGCGGGTGCGTGCCTATAAGAAAGTCGATGGAAAGACGTTTATCGGACCTTGGTCTGATATGAAAACAGTCAAAGTGAAATAAAAAGGGAGGATCCGCTTATGATCCAGATCCAGATTCCTGCGACGAGTGCCAACCTTGGCGCTGGTTTCGATGCATTGGGACTGGCATTGAATTTTTATAACTATGTTGAGATGGAAGAGAGCGATCATGTCGATATCTCTTCCTTTGATGAGCAAGTCATTCCGACGGATGAAACAAATCTGATCTATGTGTCGGCGAAGGATCTGTTTACGGTTTGTGGACGGGAGCTGAAAGGGTTGAAGCTGCGTCAGACGAACAATATCCCCATGGCCCGAGGTCTGGGTTCAAGCTCTGCTTGCATCATCGCGGGGCTTTTGGGAGCCAATACCATGCTGGGAGATCCTTTGTCTTTGGATGATCTTGTCAATATGGCAGCCCAGATCGAGGGGCATCCGGATAATACGGCGCCTGCGCTGCTGGGTGGGATCGTGACTGCGGTATTCAACGGAAAGAAGGTCGAGTGGGTCAAGCAGGAAGTGCGGACACGCCTGAAATTCGTTGCGATCATACCGGATTACGAATTGAAAACGGAGGCAGCCCGAGCGGCGTTGCCCAAAGAGGTCTCGCATAAGGACGCGGTGTTCAATCTTTCCCGTGCCGCATTGTTTTCCGCATCGCTCTTGACAGGTAAGTACGAGAACCTGAGGACCGCTGTACAGGACCGGTTACACCAGCCCTATCGCCTGGAACTCATGCCGCATGCCCGCGAGGTCTTCGATATTGCTTACACGCACGGGGCCTATGCGGTCTACGTCAGCGGCGCCGGACCGACGGTCATGGCGATCGTGGATGAGGACAACACCTTTTTCACTGGAAAGATGGAGTTTTCCATGGAAGCGGCCGGTATCACGGGATGGAAGGTACGCGAGCTGGCGATCGATAATCAGGGAGCGCAGATCAGGTAAAAACAATGGCAAAGACGTATGTGCTGAAGATCTACAAGCCGGGAACAAAGGTGTACCGCACCGCATTGGTGCCGGGATGGGCTACGCTGGATCAGCTGCATCAGAAGATCCACGAGTGGATGGAGTTTCCGACGTTTGAGATGTACGGGTTCTTCCCGAACAATAAACTTCTGTCGGAATCCGGCTTATATGCGCCGCAGATGCAGGATCGACGCCGTTCCGCCGCCGACGTCCATCTGGAAGATCTGCACCTGCGTAAGGATCAACGGATCCTATATGTGTATGACCTGCAGCAACTGCAGCAGTTCTATATCCATGTAGAAGACGTAGAGGATCGTCCGGTCGATGAGATACGTTTGCTGCGTAGAAATGGCCACCTGAATCAGGGACGGGCCGATATACCGGAGGAACTGCCGAATGATCCGGACGCATGGCGGGTCGAAGCGGATGAAATCACCATGTTCGATTGTATCTTGTCCAATGATATGATCGAACTGGTGGATACGCTGCATTCCATGAATCAGACCATCGATCCTGAACATGGGCCTGATGTGGAGGAACTGGCGGATATCATTGACAGGACCCTGCGGGAGGACGATACACTTGTGCTGCGTATGATGCCGCTGCACCTGATGCAGGCACTGCGGCAGATCTGGAATACGCCGAACGGGTCGATCCTTACGTTGCCCTATGACTTTTTAGTGCGTCTCAGTTTGCTCGGATTCGTGCTTCTGGATGAGACAGAAACGGATCGTTTTCTAGTCGTTTCCCTTGAAGCGAGAGAGTGGTTCGAGTCTTTGCTGGATAAAGTAGAAAACATGAGACTCATCGAAATGTACGCTAGATGGAATGCTGCTGCACGAGGCATACTGTGCACATATGGTGTGCTGCAGATGGATGAGTTTCTCCAATTCTTTGATCGCTATACGATGGAGCAGCCGGACGTCGATCAGATCTGTGATTTTATGATGCAGCGTATGGAATGGAATGAAGAATGCTGCGCGATCGAAGATGGGAAAGATGTGTATTGGAGTCTCCCGGAGCCGGAACGCGCCGCCAGGATCCTGGAGAAGCGAGAACAGGTGGAGATCGGGTATAAGCAGTGTTCTCAGCACGAGATCTTTGAAAATGCAGAGACCGCGGGTTGGCAGCATGTGACTGTCAGTAAAGAGTTGTTCCAGGCCTTGCAGGGGATGGCGATGGGGCCGGAAGAGATCAGAGAAGCATTGCACGATATCGTCGTTGGGTTTACAAAAGGACTGGAGCCATATGAGATCATGGAGGAGAGTCTTCCTCCCGCTAACCAGGTGGGAAGGGCAGCGTACAGCAAAGTGCGAACTCTGCTGCGCCAGGCGCGCAGACAGTTGCCTGACTATAGCCTGAAGGGTCATACGATCGAAGAAATGGAGACAGAAGATCCTTCATATAAATCAATCGAAGGAATCACGATTTTAAAGGGCGGCCGTTGATCAGGCCGCTTTTTTAGATATGTAACATAATAGTAATAAAAAACTTCAAAAAACCTAAAAAAAGGTGTTGACAATAAGAACGGGGTATGATATTATAATCATCGCGCCTCGGAAAAAGGGCAACCTCGAAAGGCGCAAGGGAACATTGAAAATCGAACAGTGTAACATCAAGAGTCAATGACGCT
>JAILDJ010000099.1 GCA_024689505.1 Clostridiales bacterium | reverse complement strand
ATCTCCATCTCGATATCATACTTCTTCGCCAGTTTTTCCACCGCCTTGAAGGAGCCTTCCTGGCCCTGATGGTGGGAGTAGCGCATATTTCCGTTGATCCAGGCGCTTTGCGGCAGGACGTTCGTGCCCTCGGAGCCCTGCGCCATGGTGAAGGCGATGGTCGTGCGCAGCAAAGCGGCAGCTGTC
Source organism: Clostridiales bacterium (assembly GCA_024689505.1). Classification (GTDB taxonomy): domain Bacteria; phylum Bacillota; class Clostridia; order Lachnospirales; family Bianqueaceae; genus RUG159. The sequence continues at coordinate 7,102 of JAILDJ010000099.1, read as the reverse complement.
GCCGAAAGCGATGGCACGATCTTCTTCAGCAGCGGCGCGAATTTCTCCGGCTGTTTCATCACGACGCCGGCCTTACCCATGTATGGGGCGAACCGGCGGAACATCTCACAGATCGCGGGTGACAGCTCCGTCTGGAAGATGTGGCTGTCCTCCACGGCCGCCATAAAGCGTCCCAGCCGTACCAGCGGCGTGTTTTTGCCCGGAGTCGATGCATGGCCGCCCTTGGACCGGGCAATGAATTTCAGATCCGCGCATCCCTTCTCGCCCACGCCGACCATGGCGAAAGTCGCATCCACCTCACCGATCGGCTCGTGCAGGATCATGCCGCCCTCATCGAAGCTCATCTCAAAATGGATGCCCTGCGTCTGGAACCATGCGGCGATCTCCCGCGCGCCTCGGCCATCCGTCTCTTCGGTGCAGGAGGAGAAGAACCAGACGTCACGCGTCGGAACGAAACCTTCCGCTGCCAGCTCATCCGCCGCCTGCAGCATCGCCCACAGGCCGCCCTTATCGTCCAGCGTACCGCGGCCCCAAAGCTTCTCATCCGCGATATCGCCGGAGAAGGGGCCATGGGACCACCCGTCCGTCACTTCGACGACATCGTGGTGGTTCATGAACAGGACCGGCGCTTTTGCACTGTCCCGGCCCGGCCAGCGCAGCACGAATCCATTGTCGAACTCGGTCATCTCGCAAGCACTGAAAATGTGATGGAACAAGCGTTTCAACAGGATCCGGAAATCTTTGAATTTAGCAGTATGCTCCTCTTTATGCGAAGAAACCGTTTCCCTCCGGATCATCGCCGCCAGCGCAGCCGCATATTTCTCCGTCCTGGGATCCAAAGCCGGGACTTCTTTTTTGATGCCCGCTTCCAGCCGCGCTACGATCTCTCGTACGATGCCCTCCGGTTGTGACTTTGCTTTGTCCACCGCCGCACCGGCTCCCAGGATCCATTTTCGGATCTCTTCATGGGAAAGTTCTCTCCAGGTTCCGTCGCAGCTGATCTCCGCCGGCAGTTTCACACGCACACCCTCCATACCCTCAAAAAGCGCATCCGGATAGAAGATCTTCGGCCGCTCCTTCAGCAGCAGACGGTTGGCGAAATCCTCCTCCGAAGTGATGGGCGTATCATACAGAATACCACCGTTCATATCTCCGATCTTGGCCTTATCATGCGTATCCGAACCGGCCGTGATCAACATCCCATGGGCATCCGCGTAGCAAAGCGCGGCCAGATTGTCATTCGCCGTATTGGCCGTGTTGATGCCTTCGATGCCCTCCACATCATCAGGAAAAAGGTGGATCTTGCTGATGTAGAAGCGATCGCGGAAGGGGTGCGCCTGGATCACGGCGCCGCCAGCTTCATGGACCCAGCGCGTCATTTCTTCACGCGTCCAATGCGGGATCTCCGGATGTGCCAGCAAAAAGTCCTTTCCTACACCATAGATCAGGTACTCATCGCCTTCAAAATTCTCCTCGATCCCGAAAAAGACCTTGAAACCGATCTCGTCACCGGCCTTCTTAGCCTCCTCATATCCCTTCATGTACGCGTCCACATACTCCGGCCAGGGAAGATCCCGGTCGGGACGTGTGTTGCCGTGAAAGAAATGATCGGTGATGAAGATGCCGTCATAACCTCGCTCTTTGAAGATCGCAGGATATTCACGGCCGGGCGTGATCCCGCATTTACTGGATTCTACGGTATGCAGGTGGGTCTCGTAGCGGTACATAGGCATTATTCCTTTTCTCTTTTTCTTGCTTCTTCCAGTTCTTCATCCCAGTTCAGGTGCTGGAATTCTGCGGCGCGCGGGTCGGTACGGAACCACTGCACGAAATCCTCCATCATGGCAAGGGTCCATGCGGTGTCGATCTGCGCTGTGGTGTAGGTGCCGGACTGCAGACGGTCAAAGCCGAATACGTCGCGGATGTGGGATTTCTCCGCGTTCTCCACGACCGCCTCTGCCATGTGCGCCGGAATGAATACGATGCCGCTGATCGTGCCCAGGACCACGTCGCCCGGCAGGCAGATGGCCTGGCCGATGCGGCAGGGTGTGTTGTAGCCTGTCATCAGGGTGTTGCCGATGCCCGTCGGATCATTGCCTCGATAGTAGATGCTCAGGCCTTCGATCTTCACGATCTGCTCCAGGTCGCGGATACCGCCCCAGATCACGGCGCCGCCGCGTTTGGTCCGGGTGTGGATGGCCGTGGACAGGTTGCCGCCCACGTAGGTGCCCTGAAAGATCTTATCATATAAGTCGACCACGACCACGTCATCCTCGATCAGGTTGTCGATGACCCACTGGTTGTAGAAGCCGGTGTAGCCCTCTTCCTCGATACCGATGTGCTTCAGCGCCGCGTCCAGATCCGGACGGAACGGCGCCATGACGACGGTCACCGCGCGGCCCACCAGCACCTGCCCCGGGTTGGTCAGGCGGAAATTGGTCTCCACATTATTGCGATAGCCCGCGTTCCACAGCGGACCCCAGGCTTCTTCAAACGTGATATTGCGCATGCGGCGCAGCACGTCGTCACTGACCTTCGGGCGGCCGTCCGGCAGGCGCTCGCCTTTCCACTCCGGCGTCAGCCGGATGATGTCTTCTCGGTTATTGAAATACATGTGATGACCTCCCTAATACAAAGTGATGCCCCGGTCGATCCGGATGCCGTCTCCTGTCAGCGTCGCGGCGGGTCGGCTCAGCAGGAACAAGATCAGATGGCCCACCTCTTCCGGCAGGACGAAGCGCTCATACTCGGGCATCTTTGGGTTGTTGCTGCCGGCATTTTTCATCATACTGAAGGAACCGGTCCGCTCCCCCGTTTTGAACTCGATCTTGCAGGCCCCTAGGTCGATGGTGTTGACGGGGATACGGTCGGCCAAAAGTTCCAGCGCCAATTCCCGTGTGAACATGCGGATCGCCCCTTTGGTCATGGCATAACCCGCATCGAACAAGGTCGGCCGTTTGCCGTGTATGCTGCTCATATCGACGATGCGTCCGGCCGGGCTCTTGCGGATATAGGGCAGCGCTGCGCGCACCGCATGAAAATATCCACCGATATTGGTCTCCCACAGATCGCGGAAGTCCTTCGCCGTATACTGGTCGATAAACTGGTTCGGCTGCAAGGCCGCGTTATTGACCAGGATATCCAGCCGCCCATAGCGATCCACGATCTCCTGGACCATGGCCGCCATCTGCGCCGGGTCGGTGACATCAGCCTGGTAGACAAAAGCCTCTCCTCCGGCTTCCCGCACTTCCTGCTCCAGTTCCGCGGCCATTTCCGGATGAGTGCGGCAGTTGATGCAGCAGCGGATCCCGTGGCGCGTCAGGACACGGACGACGCCGGCCCCTACGCCTTTGCCGCTGCCGGTGACCAAGGCCACCCGCTCCTCCGGCACCTCGGGACGCAAGGCGTCTGCGATCTCCTGCGGATCACGACGGTTTTTGCCTCCTGTGACAGGGATCTCCCGCACGGGGCCTTCCACACGATGCGAATGGTAAAAGCCCAGCAGTCCCGCATCGGCCTGCAGCGGACTGCCCGAAAGAGGCAGCGCGGCAGGGGTCAAAAGGAAAGCCAACAATCCGTTCAAATAGGAATCCTCCGGCATGTTCTGATCCGGATAGCGGCGCTCCGTGTTGCAATACAGGGCCGAAACATCCGACTGGCCCTGGTCCTCCGAAAGGATCCCCCGCTCCACAAAATACACGCCCACGTGCTGCGCTCCATAATCCTGGCAGACTTCCTTCGCCAGCATCTCCACCGCGCCGCAGCCGAGGGAATGCAGATATCCCTGGCCCACGGGCTTCTCCGCATGGATGCTGTTCAGATAGATCATGGCGCCTTGCTGCTTCTCCCGGAAGATGCCGCAGAAGACTTTGGTCACGATGAGCGCGGCAACCGGTCCTTCCCAGGCGGCCTTGTCCCACGCTTCCGGCGTGATCTCAAGAATGCCGCAGGTCTGCACGGGAGGTGCCGGGTGGATGACGCCGATCAGCTCGTCCCGGAATGTTTCTACCCACGCTGATAGCGCCGCTTCATCCCACAACGAAATGTTCTCAGGTACGATCTGCACAGCGTACCCCTGTGTCGGCAGAAACTCCGCTGCTTCCTGCGCTGCACGGGTCCGCAGATCGGTTATGATCACTGTTTTCACTTCTTTAACTCCAAAGGCGATCGTTCGTTACCAGACGGTCGAACCGGCTGGTCTCCTCCCAAAGCACCGGGAATTCCGGATGCAGATGCTCTTTCAAAACCTCATCATTATAATCATCGATGCCCAGGCCCGGCTTATCCGGCACGGTGATGAAACCATGGTCGATGATCGGATCCGCCGGGGCGCCGAGGACCATATCCTTCCACCAGGGCACGTCCACCGAGTGGTTCTCCAGCACGTAGAAGTTCTCCGTCGCGGCGATGGAATGCACGCAGGCGTAGGCCGAGACCGGCGACTCCGCCATGTGGACCGCCATCGCGACGCCATGCTTCTGCGCCAGGTCGCCGATCTTCTTATTCTCCAGGATGCCGCCGGAACTCAGGATGTCCGGATGAATGACCGATACCGCTCGTGCTTCCAACAGCGGCTCGAATCCTTCGGCCAGATAGATATCCTCTCCCGTGCAGATGGGGATGGTCGTGGCATCCGACAGGCGCTTATACTGGTCCGTATACTGCCAAGGGACCATATCCTCCGCCCAGGCGATGTTGTACTTTTCCAAGCGGCGGCACAGCCGGATGCAGTCCTCCACGCAGATGTGGCCAAAATGATCGATGGCGATGGGCACTTCATATCCCACCACCGCACGCACATCTCGCACATATGCTTCCAGGATATCCAGGCCTTTTTCCGTCACATGCAGGCCTGTGAAAGGATGCGGTACATTCATCTGGTCGTAGTCTCGATTTTTCCAGTACCGTTTCTCCAGCGGATCCGTTGCCTCACGGTACTTCCGGCGGATCTCCCGCTGCTCCTCCAGGTAGCCCAGCGGCGCGTTCAAAGCACCGGGTTCATCATACAACAGACCAATGCCCACATCCATCTTGCAGAAAGTGAAGCCTTTATCGATGCGGGCCTGCAGCGCCTTGCCCATGTCTGTCCCGGTATGCTTGCCATCCACATCCGTGTCGCAATAACAGCGGATCCTGTCGCGATACTTACCGCCCAGCATCTGGTAGACTGGCACGCCATAGGCTTTGCCCGCCAGATCCCACAAGGCCACCTCGATACCGCAGACACCGCCGCCCTGCCGGGCCGGCCCGCCGAACTGCTTGATGCGCCGGAACAGGCGCTCCACATCGCACGGGTTCTCACCGATCAAGCGGCTTTTGAGCATCTCCGCATAGATCCGGTCGCCCCCGTCACGCACCTCTCCCAGGCCCACGATGCCCTGGTTGGTGTAGATCTTCATCAGCGTACAATGCATCGGCGCTCCGACCACATCGGTGAACCGTATATCGGTGATGCGCAGCTTGGATGGTGCAGAAGAACGATTGAATGTTCCTTTGATGATGTCTTCCATTGGTACCTCCTCGTATGGTATAAGATGCAGATCACGTTCATTTTCTGTAGTGTAGCACGCCGTATCGGGGATGACAATGTAGAATAAGTGGATTTGTTTGTGTTTTGCATAAAAAAACACCGGGACTTTTTAAGTCTCGGTGTCTTCTTATGTATGGATTACTTACTCTTACGCACTCTGACGTAGATCAGGCTTGCAAGCTCAAGTCCTGCCGCCAGCATGATGGCCAGCCACAGCCAAGGAGTACTGTGGTCGCCAGTCTCAGGCGTCGGTGACGGCGGTACCGGCTTGACCTTCTCAGGCTCTTCATACTTGTTGACGAACTCGATCTCATCAGCGCCTTCGATGGTCGCTTCCAGCTTACCATCTTCGTTCTCTTCGATCTTGATCGTGCCTTCGAAGGAATTCTCGTCATAGGTCACGTTCTCTTCGTCACCCTTGACTTCAGAAACCTTGAACTTATATTCGCCAGCTTCAGCCTTCTCGATCGTGTAGGTGATGGAGATGTTGCCATCTGCATCATTCTTGCCGGTCGCGACGACTTCACCGTCGATCTCAAGCTCGAACTCGAACTCGCCGTCCTCAAGCTCATATTCCTTGGAATCATCCTTGGAATCAACCAGCTTCTTGGTACCGGTGATCTCGATCTCGACGTCTTGCTCTTCTTCCTCTACCTCGTGGGTATTGGTGATCGTCACTTCGTAGCCGTCCTCAGGAGTACCGGATACTTCGCCGACTTCCACTTCATAACCTTCGGGTACTTCCGGCTCCTCGATCGTGTACTCGATCGCTTTGCCTTCCTCATAACCCTGCAGGTCTTCCCAGGTATAGGTCCAGTCTTCATCAGCAGTCAGCTCAACGGGGTCGCCGGAAGCTTCACCGTTCGCCAGCAGCTGTACGGAGATGCTGTCAGGACGAAGTTCGTCCTTGTCATCCTCATCTTCCCATTCCTTCGTGACCTTGACGGTGGTCTTGATCGGGGTATGGGTATTGGTCACTACGTAGCCATCTTCTTCACTGCCGGTCACTTCATAAGCATAGGTACCTGCAGCGTCCTCACCTGTTACAGGATCGGCCTCTTTTTCACTGGCTTCATAGGTGATCTTGCCATCCGCATTGCTGGTCGGCAGGTTGATGAACTTCGCAGTCCACTCTTCTACTTCATAGCCAACAGGATCGGTGCCTTCAGGCTCATCATCAGCAGTGCCATCCAGCTCTACCTCGTAGGTGTTGCCATCGGAGCCTTCCAGGGTGATGGTGATGCTGTCAGGACGGATACCATCCTGGTCATCGTTATCATCCCATTCCTTGGTGACGGTCACTTCCGTGGTGTCCGGAACATATACGTTGTATACGTAGAACTCAAGGAAGGTGTTGAACAGGTCCTCATCCGTGGAATCACTGGAGTATGCACCGACCACATCCGGGATCGCCTTGTAGGTGTCATCCTGGTTTACATTGGAGTGCTGTTCTCCGCCATCGTTACGCCATGCATATTCGGTCTTGATATAGGTATGGTCATAGACCAGGGTGTTGCCATTTGCATCCGTGATCGTCTCGGGGATGCTGCCTTCTTTTTCAACGATATAGAC
>JAILDJ010000098.1 GCA_024689505.1 Clostridiales bacterium | reverse complement strand
CATCATTTCCCATACCACGAAGGGCTATGGCAGCGCCATCATGGAGAACAAAGCCGGTTGGCATCATCATCTGCCCAATGCGGAAGAGTATGAGATCATCAAGGCGGATTTCGCCGCAAGAAAGGCAGGTGTCTGATATGGCAAACAAGATCCCGAATCGTCAGGCGATCTGCGAGACATTGATGGAAGCAGCCAAAACCGACAAGGATGTTTTCGTGCTGTGCAGTGACAGCCGCGGCAGTGCGTCTCTGACACCTTTTGCCAATGCTTTCCCAGAGCAGTTCGTGGAAGTGGGCATCGCGGAACAGAACCTGGTCAGCATCGCGGCAGGCCTCGCATCCTGTGGGAAAAAGGCCTATGCGGCGTCTCCGGCCTGCTTTGTGAGTACCCGCAGCTATGAGCAGGCCAAGATCGACGTGGCGTATTCCAACACGAATGTCAAACTGATCGGTATTTCCGGCGGTATCAGCTATGGAGCGCTGGGCATGAGCCATCACAGCGCACAGGATTTCGCGGCCATGGCGGCGATCCCCAACATGCGGGTCTATTGCCCAAGCGATCGTTTCCAGACCCAGAAACTGATCGAGGCGCTGCTTAAGGATCAGAAGCCTGCCTACATCCGTGTGGGCCGCAACCCGGTGGAAGACGTGTATTCTGAAGAAAACACGCCCTTCGTCATGGATCAGGCGACCGTTCTGAGTGAAGGCAAGGACGTGCTGATCGTGGCCTGCGGTGAGATGGTCTATCCTGCCAAGGAAGCTGCGGAGAGCCTGAAAGCGCAGGGCATCGGCGCCTGCGTGCTGGACATGTACTGCATCAAACCGCTCGACACAAAGACCTTGCTGGAAAAGGCGAAGAATGTGAAGGGTATCGTAGTCATCGAAGAACATGCCCCGTCCGGCGGACTCGGCGCCGCTGTCGCCCAGTGTCTGGCGGAAAACGATCCGAAGAAGTGCCGCCTTATGTCCCTGCCTGATGCACCGGTCATCACCGGGACGTCCAAGGAAGTGTTCAACTACTATGGACTGTCGGCGGAAGGCATCGAAAAAGCCGTAAAGGAGCTTATTTCATGAAATATATCATTGGTATCGACCAAAGCACCCAGGGGACGAAGGCCGTCCTGGTAGATGAGACCGGCCGTATCAAAGCCCGGCTGGACAAAGCCCATCAGCAGATCATCAGCGAAGAAGGTTTCGTTTCGCACGATCCGGAGGAGATCTATCAGAATACGCTGGAGATCGTTGGCCGCATCCTGGAGGAGAACCAGATCGCGGAAGAGGATCTGGTGGCCTGCGGTATCAGTAATCAACGTGAAACAACGGTGCCGTTCCACAAGGATGGTTCCGCGGCAGGTCTGGCCGTCGTCTGGCAGTGCTCCCGCGCCAAGGATATCGTGGCGCGGATGACAGAGGAGGATCCTTCCTTCGGAGCTTTGGTGCAGGAGAAGACCGGTCTGCCGCTGTCTCCCTTTTTCCCGGCGTCGAAGATCTGCTGGCTGCTGGAACATGGCCTGAAGAATGATCCGGACGTCTGTTTCGGTACCATCGACACCTGGCTGGTCTATCGGCTGACGGAAGGCAGATCCTACAAAACGGATTATTCCAACGCGTCCCGGACCATGCTGCTGAATCTCACGACGCTGACCTGGGACGAGGAACTTCTAGGACGTTTCGGGATCCGTCGGGATCAGCTGCCTGAAATCGTGGATTCCAATGCGGATTTCGGATCCACCACCTTCGGCGGCCTGCTGAAAAATCCGCTGCCGATCTACTGCGCCATGGGGGATTCTCATGCCTCCCTGTTTGCGTTGGGCTGCCATGAGAATGGCATGACCAAGGCATCCTATGGCACCGGTTCTTCCATCATGATGAACATCGGGCCTGAGCTGAAAGCGAGCACCTGCGGTCTCGCGACCTCCATCGCCTGGAGCCGCGACGGTGTGGTCAGCTATGCGCTGGAAGGCAATATCAATTATTCGGCGGCCGTCATCTCCTGGCTGAAAAACGACCTGCAGATGATCAGTTCCCCGGCCGAGGTTGAGCCCGCAGCCCGGGCGGCCCATCCGGAGGATACGACCGTGCTGGTCCCCGCATTCACGGGACTGGGTGCGCCCCACTGGGTGAACGACGTCAAGGCCACCTTTACCGGCATGACCCGCACCACCGGCCGCAATGAGATCATCAAGGCGGCGCTGGAAAGCATCGTCTTCCAGGTGACGGACGTGCTCTCCGCCATGGAGCAGGATTCCGGCCTGAAGATCGGGCAGATCCGTGTGGACGGCGGTGCCAGCAAAAACGGGTATCTGATGCAGTTCCAGAGCGACCTGGCGGATACGAACGTATCCCGTCCGGATATGGAGGAATTCTCCGCCCTGGGCGTCAGCTACATGGCTGGACTGAAAGCCGGCATGTTGGATGACAGCGTTTTCAGCTTGGCGGAATCTACGGTGTTCACGCCGCAGATGAGCCCTGAAAAGCGGGCCGAGAAGAAGGCCATGTGGCAGGATGCCTTAAGAAGAACATTGTAAGGAGCCTTTGATATTATGCCCAATAAAGTCCAGGAGATCGTTCTGTCGGAGGAACATAAGACATTGCGATTGGTCCTGTTCATTGCGGTCCTGGCGGTCGCTCTGACGGCCTTCACCTACGGGATCTATCATCTGGTGCGCAAAGATCCGGGCTGGCGTACAGTCACGGTCAATCCCTCGGAAACCGGAGGAAGCTGCGCACCGGATCTTACCTTCCAGTACAAATTAGGATCAGGCGGCGCTGCCGAGTACAAGAAAGTACAGCAGATCTACGCCGATGCCTGCACCTACATGTACGAAGTGTTCAGTCAGGAAGAATCGCTCCTGGTGCCCGGCAATCTCCACGCGGTCAACAGCCGTCCGGGACAGGAGGTCCAGGTGGATCCTTTCCTCTTCGAGACACTGCAGCGGATGGAGGCGAGCGGGACGAGGGCGCATTACCTGGCCCCGGTCTATGAGTA
>JAILDJ010000066.1 GCA_024689505.1 Clostridiales bacterium | reverse complement strand
CTTCCGCTGATCCTGGTCGCTGTCATCGAGCAGGCGATCTACATAAACATGAGTATCAGTTATTTCACCCATACAACGCTGCCCTTCGTCGCCTCGATCGTCATCGGTACGATCCAGCTGGGTGCGACCGTCGATTACGCGATCTTGATGACCAACCGGTATCAGCAGGAAAGGACAGCCGGGAAAGATAAGAAAGAAGCGGTGCAGAATGCGCTGTCCGCCAGTATTTCATCGATCTTCACCAGTGCACTCGGTTTCTTCGCAGCGACCTTTGGTGTCGGCCTGTATTCCGACGTTGATCTGATCGGTTCCATCTGCCGGTTGATGAGCCGCGGGGCTTTGATCAGTATGGTACTGGTCCTGTTGCTGCTGCCGTCGCTTCTGCTGTTGTTTGATCCGATCATCCAGAAGACCGGTTTTCGTAAATCCAAGAATCTTCAAATGGAGGGGAGTCCATCATGAAATATAGTATAGAACGTGGTCTGGCATTGCTGACGGCCTTCAGCGTGCTGCTGTTTTCTGCAGTTGGCTGCTCGACGGACAAGCAGACGGAAAAAGATCCTGCGAAGCAGACGGAGTCCGATGCCCTGGTAGAGCAGGCTGTGTCGTTGCTTAAAACGCACGGCAGTGAAGAGGGTAAAGAAGAAACGGTCTATATCGTGGCCGATGCTTCCGGTAAGACGGAGGAGACCATTGTCAGCGCCTGGTTGAAGAATCCGGAGGAAAAGGATACGATCAACGACGTAACAGACCTGAAGGATATCCATAATACCAAAGGTGAGGAGACCTTCACCCGCAGCAATGATTCCGTGGTATGGGATGCCGCAGGTGCAGACATCCACTATCAGGGCAGCACCGACAAGGATCTGCCGATCACAACGACGATCAGTTATGAGCTGGATGGTCAGACAGTACAGCCTGAGCGCCTGAACGGTGCGAGCGGGCATCTGGTCATGCGCTTCCAGTATGAGAATCATACAGCTGCCGAGCGGAAGGTCGGTGCAAAGACCGTTACGATGTACCAGCCGTTCCTGGTCGTTTCTGGCGCTTTGCTGAGCAACGAGAAGGCGGGCAATATCACTGTCACGAACGGTAAAACGATCTCCGATGGGGATCAGACCGTGGTGGTGGGTATCGCTTTGCCGGGACTCAAAGAAAGTTTGGGGCTTCAGGATCTCAAGGACAAAAACGGGAAAGCGATCGATGTCGACGTGCCGGAGGAAGTGGTCATCGAGGCGGATGTACAGGATTTCTCTCTGCTGACGACAGTCACGGTCTTTGACAATTCCGCGCTATCACAGCTCAAACTGGATGACGTTGATGATCTGGATACACTGAAAGAGGCTTTCAACGAACTGTCCGATGCTACCGATCAACTGGTGGACGGTACGGCTTCATTGTATGATGGCGCCGGTACACTGAAGGATGGTACAACGGCGCTGGCAGATGGTACCAAGACGCTTTCAGATGGCGCGGATCAACTGAAAGATGGTGCCAAACAAGTGGATGAGGGCACCGGGGCTCTGAAAGAAGGCATCGACCAGGTGGACCAAGGCGCGATAAAGCTTTCGGAAGGCGCGGGCCAGCTGGATGAGGGTATTGGAACTCTTGCGGATCAGGCACCGGCCTTGTCGGGAGGCGTTGGCGCCTTGTATGACGGCGCCAAGCAGGTCAATGCAGGCGCAGGCTCTCTTAAGAGCGGTACCGCGGAATTGAAAAAAGGCGCCGCGGCTTTGGCTGAAGGAGAAAAACAGACGCTGCAGGGTTCTGCAGATCTTGAGGAGGGTATGGATGCCTTAAAAGAAGGGATCGGTCAGGTCGATGAAGGCTTAGGTGCCCTCCGTGATGGAGCCCAGCCCTTGTCGGATGGCGCTGCGGCTCTGTACCAAGGAACTGAGGATCTCGAAGCAGGGCTCACTTCCCTGACCTCCAATGATGAGACCCTGACCGCAGGTGCGGAAGGTCTTTCAGCAGGCCTTGAGACTTTCGCTGGATCGGCCGACAGGCTGAGCCAGTCTGCAGGGACCTTACAGCAGGGTTCCGACCAGTTTGCGCAAGGCGTGTATGCCGCACAGGAATTGGCCGGAGAGATCGATTCCGATGATCCCAAGGTCCAGGCACTGATCGCATATGTCAACGCGTTGGATTACAGTCAGATCCAGGGCGGGATCGGTCAGCTCGCAGACGGTGCGTCTCAGCTTTCCGAGGCTGCTTATACCATGGAGAGTGGTGCATCTGATCTGAAAAACGGGATCGATGCCTATACCCAAGGCGCTGAAACACTGGCTTCCGGCGCGTCAGACCTGAAAAACGGAGCATTGGCGCTGCAGCAAGGCATGAGTCAGGAGGCTGAGGGGATCACAGCCCTGAAGCAGGGGACAGAGCAGCTGAGTGAAGGAGCGCAGACCGCATCGGACGGTGCCAAAGCGCTGCACCAAGGTATCGCGCAGACCCAGAGCGGTGCTGAAAAGCTTAAAAACGGCACAGAGGCGCTGGACAGCGGAGCCGAGACCCTGTCTTCCGGAACCAGTGCTTTGGAGAACGGTCTGTCTTCGCTTAATGAAAACGTGGAGCCGCTGATCAACGGTATCAATACATTGAAGAACGGGTCTTTCGCACTCAACAGTGGAGCCAAAGACCTGGCCGGAGGGACCGGTAAGCTCTCGCAAGGAGCTTCGGATCTGAAAGATGGTACTGCTCAATTGGCTGACGGTGCTTCCGATCTGGCGGATGGTTCCGGCCAACTGGAGGAAGGAACCGAAAAACTGTCCGAAGGTATCAACGCCCTGTGTGATGGTGCAAAGGAACTTAAGGATGGCATGGCCACGTACAGTGAACAGGGGATCGGAGCTCTTAAGGATCTGATGGAAGAGGATGTGGAATCCTTATTGGATCGCCTGCGGGCACTCCAGGATTACAGCGAGGAATATAATAGCTTCTCAGGATCCTCTTCTGACATGCCGTGCTCGGTCCGCTTCATCATGAGAACCGAATCGATCGGAGAGTAAAATTCAAAAATCGTTAACAATTCATCCGCCGTCGTTACCTTGTATGTTATTGCTGAAAGATGTATAATATCTTTATCATCTTTTGGAGGCAAATAACATGGCAAAAGGTAGCGGCGGCGGATTCTTTCGTATGGACGGACCGTTCATACGGTATGGTAACCTCGTCTTTGATTTTATTTTCCTGAACATTCTGTGGCTGATCGTGTCCGGTGTCGGACCGGCGCTTATTTTCTTATATCTGACCAGTAATACTGCGGTCGGCAATCTGCCGCCGTTCATCGTTTGGCCCCTCATTTTCCTGATGATCATCCATTGGGGACCGGCGAGCACGGCCATGTATTATACCATGGGCAAGAAACAGCGCGGTACGGATTCCTACACCTTCCGTGATTACTGGACATCGTATAAGCGTGAATACAAACAGGCGCTCATCGTCGCGGCTATCATCACCGCGCTGGTCGGCCTGGTCATTTACAATATCTGGTTCATGTACATCAATGCAGGAAACTTCGGAGGCATGGTCAGCATCATCATCCCGCTGGAAGCCCTGCTCGGTGTCGAGATCCTGTTCGTCAATCTTTACATCCATCCCATGCTGGCCCGGTTCGAGATGCCCACAAAGGAACTGTTCCGCAACTCCTTCTTCATGGCGAACAAGCACCTGCCGTTCACCATTCTGTGTGCAGCCGTATTCGCCGGCGCCTTCGCGCTGATCTATTACGTGCACATCGCGTTCATCTTCATCATCGTCTCCGTGTACTGCTATATCGCGGCTGCGATCCTGGAACGCGTATTCAAGAATTACATGCCCGATGAAGACTTGGAACTGGAGCAGGAAGACCTTGGGGACTTCAGTATCAGCGCCGAACGCCAAGCCATCATCGACCGTTATCTCGGCCGCTCGACCGAGCATGATGATGCTGAAGAAGGCGGCATCGTCCTCGTCGATGAAGAAGGAAACGAGATCCACGAAGAAGACTATCGTGTCGTCAAAGTTGATAAAGATGACACCACTTCGACTGAATAATCTTCCGTTTTTTCGAGGAAAAATGGTTGACTTATACCCCAAGAGGTGGTAATATACACATGTCTTCTATCATTAATGATAGAGTTTGCTCACCTCGTTTTAATAAGAATCCCCGTTTTCTTATTAAAAACAGCTTTTGGCCGGTTGTCGAAAAACAGCCGGTATTTTTTTATTCCCCAGGCCAGAAAAGTCATCGACAACAAACGGGCATCATCGGCTTGCCGAATGAAGGCCCGGAGTTGGAGATGACCTTTCTGGCCGCCCCATACGAGGACTGAAGCCGAAGGCGTAGGTCCGAGTGTGGGAGCGAGCAGGGACTGCTCGCTATGGGGAATGGAGCAGACCATAAAGCCGTCCGGTATCCTTGCGCCAGTAGCTTAAAGCTTATCTATCTGGCAGGTTACCTGATATGTAAAAGGCTTGTCTTTGTATACGGTAAAACAAAGTGCAGGATTACATGGTAATTCCGCAGTCTGCTCTTATATACTGTAAAAGAAAAAAGACTACATGATTTCTGAACGAAACTTTCTTCTACCATGTAAAAAAATGACTATTTTGAAATTGATTACAGGGCGAATTAAGACACGTTTAAAAAATCAGGTAACAAAATGGCTTTAGAGGCCAAATCGACTGAAAAATTACCGGGTGAAGAAAAAACACATAGAAATATCAGGTAAGGTTTTTAGAATTACCTGGCACACAGCCATCATCGAAATCTATCAGGGAAAAAGATCAGACAAGATTCCTCTAGTTTGCAAAGCCAGTACCAGCTGATACCTTTTTTCAGAATATTGAAAAATAATGTCCGAAGTAGTACACTAAAAAGACATAGTACAAATAAATAGCAAACAATACATGCAAAGCTGCTGTAAAAGAGGAGTACGACTGTATGAAACAAGACGTTCAATACATTTTTGTCCATGGGCTTTCCGGTTGGGGCAGTTACGATGAGAGATATGAAAAAATGCCCTACTGGGGCATGCGTGGTGGAGATCTGCTGCAATATCTGAAAGCGCGGGGGTATGCCTGCTATGCGGCATCGGTGGCTCCTACCGGCAGCGCCTGGGACCGAGCCTGTGAACTGTACGCACAGCTTGCGGGGAAAAGAGTCGATTACGGAGAAGCCCACAGCAGGAAATATCGCCATGAACGTTTTGGCAGAGACTTTTCTGGGAAGCCATTGATCGATGGATGGGGACCTGAGACCAGACTGGTCTTGCTGGGGCATTCTTTTGGAGGGGCGACCGTCCGTCTTTTTGCGGAGCTTCTGGCCCATGGTGATCCGGAAGAGCAAAGTGCCGGCACGTCGGATATTTCAGAGTTGTTCCAAGGAGGGCTGGGCGAGCGGATCCTCAGCATCGTGACACTTGCCGCACCGACAAACGGGACCACGGCATATGATTTGTCTGCAGACCAGGCTTTTCATGCTGAAAACGTCCGTGTGCCATGGTGGAGCAGGATCCTGGCCAAACAGATGTCCAAGAAAACAAAGCCGCAGATGGATGGACGTGATGAGAGAGATTATGCCGGATACGACATGCATATCGACCGGGCTGCTGCTTTGAACCGCAGGATCACGACTTTGCCCCATGTCTATTATTTCTCCGTTCCCTGCAGTTTCACCACCCAGCAGCCGGATGGGACACACAGACCGAAGAAAAACATGGAGCCGCTGTTCGTGATGCGTGCGTGTTTGATCGGCGCTTATACCGGGAAGACGGCGCAGGGTATGATC
This sequence comes from Clostridiales bacterium, assembly GCA_024689505.1. GTDB lineage: Bacteria > Bacillota > Clostridia > Lachnospirales > Bianqueaceae > RUG159. The sequence goes on along the minus strand of JAILDJ010000066.1, from coordinate 20,502 downwards.
ATCGATGAATCATGGCGGGAAAACGATGGACTTGTGAATACGATCTCTGCGGCAGCTCCGTTTGGGGCACCTGCAAAACCCTTGGACAAGGATCATGTCGAGCCCGGTGTCTGGAACGTGTTCCCAACTTTCGATGGTGATCACATGTCGCTGCAAGGAGGCCTGATGAGAAGGCATGACATTCGTGATTTCTATCTGGAATTACTGGAATTGATCCAGCACCGGATCTCTTGCTGATCTGTGTTTTTGTAACCGATCGGATATATGATTTGAAAGAAGAGAGGTAATATCATGAAAATCATGGAAGCGATCCGCAGCAGACGGAGCGTCCGTACGTTTGATGGAACAGCATTGCGGCAGGAGGATGCACAGAAGATCCTCGCTTTTGCCGAAAAAGTTGAGAATCCGTATGATATCCCGATCACCTGGAAACTCTTGGATGCAAAGAAATATGGGTTGAACAGTCCGGTCATCGTGGGCACGGATCTTTATATTGCAGGAAAGATGCGCCGGGTCCCCCACGCGGAAGAAGCCTTTGGCTATGCATTTGAAAAGGTGATCCTGTTCGCGGAGACGATCGGTGTAGGTACGACATGGATCGCTGGTACCATGAATCGTGCAGCGTTTGAACGTGCTATGGATCTTTCTGAAGATGAAGTCATGCCCTGCGTCAGTCCGCTGGGATATCCTGCAAAAAAGATGTCCCTGCGGGAAAGCGTGATGAGAAAAGGTATTGGTGCCGATGATCGCCTGGACTTTGGCAAGCTTTTCTTTGATGGTGCCTTTGACAAGCCGCTAGATCAGCATAAGATCGGTAAACTTGCTGAGGCTTTTGAAGCGGTGCGGCTCGGTCCTTCCGCGGTCAATAAACAGCCTTGGCGGATCGTAGTTTGCGGCGATACGATGCATTTCTATGAGAAGCGCAGCAAGGGCTATGTTTCTGAAAACGAATGGGATATACAGAAGATCGATATGGGCATCGCACTCAGTCACTTTGAACTGGCGGTCAAGGAACTCGGATCCAGCCTGTCGTTTGAGATCCGGGATCCGGGCCTTGCGGATCCGGGAGTCGCTATCTACATAGCGTCGTATACAGTGAAAGAATGACCGGTCAAGCGGCCGTTCAACCCAGATTACAAATTCATATCCATGATCAAGTAAAAAGCCCTCGGAAGTACCGAGGGCTTTTAGTTACTGGACTTTTGTATCCTATTCGTTACTGATACAAAAGATCTTGTCTTTGGATTTGGCATTTAAGGCCGTGCCAATTTGTCAACGGCATTTTCGAGTTTATCGATAAGGCCGCCAGCCAGGTTTTCTACCAAGCCGCCAGCCAGGTTTTCTACCAAGCCGCCAGCCAACTTGTCAACGCTGCCTCCGGCCAGAGAGTCTGCAAGTCCTCCTGCCACGGCATTCCCTTGTAATCCTCCACTGGCCTGATCCAGCTCATTCTCTTTTAACAGTTTCTTGTCTTCCATAGTAAAACTCCTTTCCATGGATCTCAGAACCTCAAAGAGCATTGTTTTGGTTCATAGCATATTATTGCATGTAATGCAATCATATTGTTTAAACTAGATGCGAGAGGACAGTTACTGCATACGATTATTTTTTTACCATCGTTATACACAGGATCTGAACAGTGGATCCCCATTATCTTCCGTGCCGTACTGTACCATGCCGCCCTTTTCCATAGCGCGTTTTGAAGCGATGTTTTCTTTCGCGCAGCCTCCATGGACGCTCGTCAGGGAGAAGTCCTCCGCCGCGATCCGGAGCAGTTCCTTCACGCATTGCGTTCCATACCCTTGGTTACGGTATCCCTCATCCAGCAGGATAAAGATCTCCGGTTCGATGTGGCTTCTGCGTCCATCCAGACCGCACCATCCTATAATGATTCCGGGAGCAGTTTGCTTACAGACAGCATAACATAAATGATATATGCAGCCTTCAGCATTCCTTGCATAGTTATCCTGCATGCGGGAGATCGCCGCCCGAGCCTCTGTTTCGGAGAGCGGACGATGATCCGACGGCCATGTCCTGGCGACCTCGAAAAGATCCTCTTCTGTCACTTGATGAAGGATCAAGTGTTCCGTTTTATGATCCATCGATATCCTCTCAAATCCTTAAAAACCAGGAAACAAATGGTCTCCTGGTTTTTTGCTGCAAAATCGTATCAGAACGGTACCTTGTCCGGATCATCATCCAGCCCGGCGCAGCCGGTCAGTCCGGCCATCAACTTCACATCTCCCTCGGTCAATTCAAAATCGAAGACCTTCAGATTGTCCGCAATGCGGGACGGTGTTACGGACTTGGGCAGTGGAAGATACCCACGCTGCAGGCTCCAGCGGATGCAGATCTGAGCGATGCTGCGGCCATATTTCTCGGCGAGGGCCTGCATCTCCGGCACCTGGAATACGGCGCCGACGCCCAAGGGGCTGTACGCTTCCAACAGGATACCGTTTGCGCGGCAATAATCCACGACCGTATCCTGCGTATTGCCGGGGCAGAGGCGGATCTGATCGACCATAGGTTTGATCGTGGCGGTCTGCATCAAAGCCTCGATGTGGTGCGGACGGAAGTTGCTGATGCCGATGGAGCGGACCAGCCCATCATTGTAGAGCTTTTCCATGGCCTTCCAGGTCTCCTGCACGGCGCCTGGCCACTGTTCACGATACTTTTTGGGATTCGGCCAATGGATCAGCAGCAGATCCAGATAATCCAGTCCCAGTTTCTTCAGGCTTTCATCGAAAGAAGACAAGGTCAGATCATAAGTGTGATTCGGATTGCCGATCTTCGTGGTGATGAAGAGCTCCTCGCGCGGGACCCCGGCTTCCTTGATACCGATCCCGACGCTTTCCTCATTCCGATACGCCTGTGCCGTATCGATATGACGGTATCCGGACTCGATCGCGCAGCGCACAGATGAAACAGCGACGTCGCCGCTGGGCGTCTGCCAGGTCCCGAAACCGATGCAGGGGATCTCGACCCCGTTGTAGAGTTTGTAGGTGTCTGTTGGTTTGTTCATCATATTCCCTCCTGTAAAGATAGGATAGCTGGATTATAATGTCTCTTTACACACACTGTCAATGGAGGAAACTGTCCTGGTTACTTACACAAACCAAAGTATACATCCAATAACGACCAGAATGATCAGTGCGATCGTCCAGTCGCGGATCTTTTTCTTCTGCGTCTCGTGGTCCACCGGCCCTTTGCCGATCAAGGTCTCCTTGGTCGTTGCGAACTGCCGGAACCGCTCGATATCCTGCCCGCCCGGACTGCCAGGCATATTTGTCATCGTTTCCATAGTAAGACCCTCCTTTGACTCTAGCATACGAAAGAATACTGGAATATGCAACTGAATGGGATGAAAAGTGGAAAAGTGGGATAGATCATACTTGGTAGAGAAGAAATCAGAATCACAACGGCGTAAAATATTTCCCATTACTTCTTGGTGAAAAGTTTTTTGTCCCCACGGCGTAAAAATGAAGCTCGCCTGCCGCCTGCTGCTTAGAAATTACTTCGTGGAAGACCAAAATAAATCAGGAGGCAGTAATCAAACGAGAAAAGCCCCCGCTCAGGGGGCTTTCATTATTCTTCATTCGCGGCATCCAGCGTCTCGCGCACAGTCTGCACATATTTCTTTGTCAGATTGTATCCGAACTGCAGGAAGAGGAACATGGCCAGATACATGATGAAGGGAACGATCGTCGCGATGGTGTAGATCCCGTTGTTGACGGCGGCGGTCTGTTCGACGACGCCTTCTGCGGTGTTGTAGCCGATGGCTGCCATCGCCATGGTCGCGCCGATTCCGGCCAGGGTCTGTCCCAGCTTCCGGAAGAAGGAGAAGCTGGCGTAGGTCGTCGCTTCGCGACGGTGCTGGTTCTTCATTTCATTGTAGTCGATGACATCGGTGACCATCGCCCAGACCTCCAGGGTGAAGAAGGAGAGGCCGAAGCCGCCCAGCAGGATGACGACCAGGAACACATAGGGGCTCTCGGTCTTCATGAAGAACAGGATCAGGAAGGCGATCGCGGCGATCAGGCTGCCAAAGGAGCAGATCTCCTTCTTGCCGAAGCGTTCCACGAACTTGCCCATGAAGGGCATCAGGGCCAGCATCGGGATGTAGTTGAAGACCGTTACGAGGGAGAACATGCCCGGCTTGCCGTAGTAGTTTTTGAAAAGATAATTGAAGACGGTCTGGGTGTACATGCTGCCTGCGATCAGGAGCATGGAGGCCAGGCAGAGCATCATGAAAGGCCGGTTCTTGGAAAGCTCGGTCAGACGATAGAATGTATCGTGGCGGTTCTCATGATGTTTCGCGGGGATATATTCGCGCGTCAGCTTGAAGAAGGCGAAGTAGATGATGACACTGAATCCTGCCAGGATGATGACGCCGGTCGTCAGTTTTCCTGCATGCAGGTACTTGGCGCCGGTCTCGGCCACGGTGGAGTAGACGAACAGAGGCAGCAGGATCTGGCCAGGGGCGGAACCAAAGCCGGCACCCAGAGAACGGATCACGGACAAGGTGGAACGTTCTTTCAGATCATTCGTCATGGCGGAGGCCATGGAACCGTAAGGGATGTTGACGGCGGTGTACAGCATGCCGTACAGAATGTAGGTGATGTAAGCGTAGATGAGGTACTGGTTCTCGGAAAGACCAGGGATCTTGATAAATGTCAGCACGAAGACGATGGCCAGCGGCACTGAGAACCAGAATACATAGGGCCGGAAGCGGCCGAATTTCGTAGGCTTACGGCTGTCGATCAACGCACCGCAGATCGGATCATTGATCGCCTCCCAGATCCGGGCGATCAGCATCAGCACAGTGATCTTCGGCAGGGAGATATGCAGCACGTCTGTATAGAACATCTGCAGGAAAGAACCGATCGTTCCGAAGGTGATCACGCCGTCCATATCTCCTAAAGCATATCCAATGTAATTCTTGATACTTAGTTTCTTCTCGCTCATGTTCTCTTCCCGATAAGCATAAATTACATAAAACAGCTTATGATTTAAATCATTTCATCTAATATACACAAAAATGTCAAGACCAAGTCCTGGTATGCGCCTGGAGACAGAGATCGTGCTATAAACAACCTCTTTGACATTTGCCCACGGGTATGCTATAGTGAGAAAAACGGAGATTTAGAGGTGCAACATGGGTTGGAAATTTGTCAATCTGCTTCAGTTAAAAGGATATATGCAGCGCTCCTATGGGAGTACTATGCCCTTTTGCCGGAAAAACTGACATTTTCCTAGTGTAAAAACCGTGCATAGACTCCCTGAATTTATGATCAGAAAAATAAATTCAAGGGAGTTTTTTATATGAAATCCAGACAACAAATCCGAAAACTATATCTGGTAACGATTCTGACAAACCTGTCCCTGACCGGCGCCTGGGTGGCGATCCTCGCCGCGCGGGGGTTCTCACTTGTGGAGATCGGCCTGGCGGAAACTGTTTTTCATATCTGCAGTCTGATCTTCGAGATCCCATCCGGCATCCTGGCCGACCTCTACGGGCGCAAGCGGATGCTTGCCTTGGGGCGGGTCGCGGCCATGACCGGCGACTTGATCATGATCTTATCCCGCGGCCTCGGCATGGTCTGCCTGTCCTTTGTGTTTCACGCGATGTCGTATAATTTTGCCTCCGGCTCAGGCGAGGCGCTGGCCTACGATTCTCTGAAAGAGGATGGGCGGGAGAGCAGTTACGAAGGCTACGTATCCACCTCTTCCATCCTGTACCGCCTGTTCGGCGGTATCAGCACGCTGTGCGCCGGCCTTGCCTTGGTCCTGGGATACCGGATCGCCTATGGGATCAGCATCATCGGCAACGCGATCGCCCTCAGTGCGACCCTGCTGCTGGAGGAGAAGAAGCCAGAGCAGACGAAGGGGGAGATCCAGTCCCTCCCACGGAAGATCTGGGACCACTTCGCCGAAACATTCCGCTTTTTGAGGCAGCAGAAGCGAGCACTCCTGCTGATGCTCACAAACGGGCTGATCGGCGCCTTCGACATCCTATTGCTGTTCTTTCTGCAGGCCAAGCTGCCGCAGGCCGGCACACCGAATACACTCCTGGGGCCACTGCTATTTGCGATGGAGCTGGGCGGCGTCCTGGGGGCGCAGGTAGTCCTGCATATGAAAAAGGTCCGCTACCGGCATGTCACGCTGCTCAGTTTGGGACTGGTCCTGGCCGGCATGTTCCTGGAGCATACAGGACTCTACCTGGTCATGGCCGCGGGCGGCTTTCTGTCCTCCTTTGCCGACGATATGCTGCAGATCCGCTCCGACGCGAAGCTGAACGATATGTTTCCCTCCGCACAGCGGGCGACTTTGATCTCGGTCACATCCTTCATCTTTTCAGTCCTGATGATCGTTCTGTCGCCCCTCGCGGGATGGTTTTACTCTGTTTGGTGATGGAGTAGGGAGGCATTTCCGGATACGAGCAATAATGGAAAGGATGAAATATGTTTACTGCCGATATGATCGCACCCTGCGGGCTGGACTGCAGCATCTGCTCCAGAGCCCTGCAAAAAGAAAACCCATGTCCGGGCTGCAACGGCCCCGATGAGAACAAGCCTGACTTCTGCGCGCATCGCTGCGGCATCATCCTCTGCGAAAAGAGAAAAGCGAACGGCTATGACTTCTGCGATGTCTGTCCGGACTATCCCTGCGAGGATGTGATGGAGAAGGAGAACCGGTATACCTCCCAGTATCCCCTTAAAGAATCGCCGGTCGAGAATCTCCGGATGATCCGCGCCTTGGGCATGGAAGAATTCTTAAAGATCGAGGAAGAGCGTTTCTCCTGTGGCAGATGCGGCAGCCCGGTCTCTGTTCATACCGGCATCTGCAGAGGCTGCGGGATGTTTGTGGGAAACAAGGAAGTTTGATCATGCGGTTAAAGGTCATTGTCTTCCAGATCCTGAAAAGAGGCCCATTATGAGACTGTTTATCGCGATTCCCATGAATGCGAAAGTGAAAGAAAGCCTTCTGACCACACAGGAGGCTTTTCGCCATGAAGGCATCCAAGGCAATTACACGCCGCAAGAAAATTTCATCTTACCCTCGCCTTTATCGGCGAATACGGCGACCCGGACAAGGTCATGGACGTGCTGGAAGGCATCCGCTTCGTCCCGTTTACGATCCGTCTGAATCAAGTCGGCTGCTTCGACGACCTTTGGTGGGCCGGCATCGCTGAGAGTGACGCCTTGAAGAACCTGGCGTCCCGCGTGCGCCGCGCACTTGCGGAAGCCGACATCCCCTATGACAAAAAGCGGTTCAAGCCGCATATCACGCTCTTACGCCGCACCGTGATCCCCCGGCGATCCCGGTAGGAATGCCTAGTGCAGACGGACATCTCTATGAAGGTAAACCATTTCAGCCTTATGCAGTCTACCCGAGGCAAGCACGGGATGATCTACACCAAAATCGGGCAGGTCACCTGCACGGATGGCAAGCAGGAGCAGGATCTGTGACAGCCTTTTGTGTGATTTCTGAAGCATAGCGGTGATCAAAACGGCTGATCCTGATAGCTTCGTGTACATGTAGATTTTCGCCTATCTCAATAATTGCAGGTCAGACAGCAGTTTGGGGTATCATGCAGCATAAATGAAGCTAACACCAAAGAGGTCACCCGCAACGGGCGACCTCTTTCTTTAGGCTTGTTTTTCACAGCTCTTATTTATACTCACCACATTCTTGACAATACTGTGAATGAGCAGGGTTGACTGTGCCACACTTTTTGCATCTCCATGTTATACCACTTGATGTTAATGTTAAGCGACCGTCATTTGTTTTCACTTTGGATCGACCTTCTTTAGGTTCTTCTATCCGATCAAGCTTTATTCCGGACACGATTTCATGCGTTTCCTTAACTTGATCTACAACCTGTGCAAAGCACCAAAGAACAATACCATTTATGAGATATGTGAGGAATATGCTCAAAAATTGCACGAAAGAAAACTTACTATCAATGTCGCCCCAGCTATCAATCGTTATTGTTTTTCCTCCGACTATGGCAAGAATCAATCCGCCGATCCACAAAACAACAGCCATAACCTTTAAAAAGGTGGCAAACCCACTGGTATCAGAAACTGTACCCAGCGTAAGCTTATAGGTTTTCTTCTCTTTGTTATCCGCTTCAGACTGCAGCGGGTAACCACAATGCGGGCAGAAGCGAGCCTTTTCGGATAATTCTTTGTTACATTCAGGACATTGAATCATAGCCATTTTTTCATCCTCCTTTAAAAGAAATAGTTACCTGTATCATATGAGCTTCCTAGCTCTCAATTCTTCTCAGCAGATCCTTCAGCCAGACCTTGACTTTTTCGTTATCCAGGGACTGGCAGACCGTTACATTTTTCGGCTTTCTGTAATTTATGACGGTAGCGCCTCTGGCCGGCCCCATGGTCGTATCCACCATGACAGAGGCCTGCTTTGTCTCAAAGTATTCCGGATGCACCAGATAGGCGATGGTCGTCAGATCGTGGATACGCGCGCCGGAATCGAGGTTTTCTCCGACTGTCTGGCTGGCTTTGTAAAAGAAACTGAACAAGGAGGCGAGCATATGGCCGGCCCGCCCGAGCTGATCGATGTCCTTAAAATCTCCCGTGGTCAGGACCGCCTGCCGGGTCATGTTCAGCCCGCACAGGACAACTGGCAGATCGTGCTTCTCGCAGGTATCAAAAACGACCTGCGCCGCCTCGGGATCGACATAAATATTGAATTCCGCATAGGGCGTCATATTGCCCCTATCGTCGGACCCACCCATCAGTACCAGCCGGTCCAGATGGGTCAGAACCTCCGGATACATACGGAACAAAAGTGCCACATTGGTCAGCGGACCCACGGCCACCAACGTGACCGCCTCCGGAGCCTGCATGATGGCCTTCCACATGGCTATCACAGCGTGTTCCTCCACAAAGGAGCCGCGTATCTGCGGAAAATCATAACCGCTCATCCCGGTTTCGCCGTGCACTGCCGTATGACGTGGCTCCTGCATCAAAGGATGGCTGCAGCCCTTTGCCACGGGCACTTCCTTACCAAAAAACTCTACCAGACGCAGCGCATTCTTCGCTGTATTCTCCACACTGACATTGCCACCGACTGCTGAAAGAAGCAGCAGATGCAACGATGGTTCGTTCAAAGCCGCAGCGATCGCACACGCATCATCAATGCCGGGATCCGTATCCAGAATCACATACATGGTCATTACCTCCTCTAAGTAACAGTATAGAATCACTCAGGAGAAAATGCAATCGAAAGGTCGATCTGCGGCCGCCTTTTGCGTGCTTCCTGAAGCCTGACGGTGATCAAATCGACTTATTCGGCCCCATTGACCATCAGGAATCGAGATTTCATTGTTGCTACAGGTACAGCGGGCTTGCAAATCTGCCGCTTGCGCTTACTCTACAGGTACAGTGAACTATCAAGTTTGCTTTTTACTCTTACTCTACAGGTACATTTTGCGCGAAATTCGGTGGATCGTACATGTAGGGTAGCTCAAGGCAATCAATTTAACAGTACGAGCGACTTTGTTTTGTGCGGTTTAGGGTCATTATGTACATGTAGGATCAGGCTCAAGTCCAAATCTGACAGTTCGTTGTACATGTAGGTTTGATGAAGTGGCGGATCCTGATAGCTGCGTGTACATGTAGATCGTCGCCGGTCTCAATAATTGCAGGTCAGACACTATTTTTGTTGAACGATGCAGCAGTTTGGGTGTATCGTTCAACGGTAAGGTTTCTGTTCTTCATTTGATTTCCTTTCAAATATCAGAAAAGTACCTCGTGGAGGTGTTTTTCAATGGTTGTTCATTCAAATTTGAATTGTATGTTTTATATAATTGGCACAACTCCCTGTTTATCGCTTATTGTATTATAATACCTGATACATTGAATTATAACACCGCTGGAACCAAGACACTAAATCTGGCCCATCGACCTTGTAATGATTGTCGCAAACTGGCTTGTCAAGTGTGGCGGAACGTGATACAATGGTAAGTACGTAAATTAGCAGGAGGTTATTATGTCAGGCCATTCAAAGTTTTCTAATATCAAGCATAAAAAGGAGAAGGCAGATGCCCAGAAGGGCAAGGCCTTTACCAAATTAGGACGTGAACTGGCGGTCGCCATCAAAGAGGGCGGTCCGGATCCGAACGTCAACGGCAAACTGCGTGACGTCATTGCCAAGTGCAAGAGCAACAACATGCCCAATGAGACCATCCAGCGCAGTATCAAAAAAGCGGCGGGTGAGGACTCCAGCATCGTGTACGAAGCCATCACCTACGAAGGGTACGGCCCCGGCGGCATCGCCGTTATCGTGGAAGCCCTGACCGATAATAAGAACCGCACCGCGGCCAACGTGCGCCATGCTTTCTCCAAAAACGGCGGCAACATGGGCACCACCGGCTGCGTCTCCTACATGTTCGACAAAAAGGGTCAGATCTTCGTTGAAAAGTCCGATGCCATCGATGAGGACGAGCTCATGATGCAGGTGCTGGATTTCGGCGCCGAGGATTTCAACCCGGAGGATGATGAAGCTTTCGAGATCCTGACCACGGTCGAGGATTTCTCTGCTGTGCGCGAGCAGATGGAAGAAGCAGGCATTCCGATCATGAGTGCCGAGATCTCCATGATCCCGCAGAACACGGCCGAGGTGGACGATGCCACTGCCGAGCAGTTCGAAAAGATGCTCGACGCGCTCGATGAGGACGACGACGTCCAGAACGTCTGGCACAATCTGGCGTAAAACAAAAGCCGCTGCTTGAACCAGGCAGCGGCTATAATTTTGTTAGCAAGGCAAGCCTGCCATGCACATTCGGGCACTTCGTGTCCTCATGTTATTTTACGTAATAGTGTCTTCCGATCCATTTGGACAGGCCTTCGAGGCCGGGATAGACGATGCGTTCGCTGATGTTGAGCTGATCCAGCATGTCGCGGATGCGCCAGCGCAGGGACTTATCGATCACGTATTTGACCGTATTTTGTGTGTTTTCATCCAGGAACCGTTCCACGTCCGTCATGCCGATGGGAATGACGGAGAAGAAGGAGTACTGGTTGACGATGCGGGCGTTGATGGAAGGCGGTTCGATCACGACCATGGCATGATCGCCCATGTCCTTATCGTATTGTTGGATGCTGTTGGTGACCTGACCCAGCATGTCCACCGTAAATACGGTGCGGTCTTTCATGACTTCGCGATACGGTGCCGGCAGAAGTTCGTGCAGTTCACGCATATCGATGCGCCAGACCATGCAGTCGTGTTTATCCATCTTTGACAGGTCTTCTTCGGCAGTGGCAAAGTGCAGGCCGACCAGGGCGGAGTGGGACCAGTCCAGGAGACGGGTCGGGAGACCATAGTGCTGGCCCAGGATCATCTGGCGCCAGACCGACTGGGCGATGCTCGGATCCTCGATCACAGCGTATTTCGCGAAATTGTTCAGGATCGCCGGTTCCAGCATCTGCTGCTTTTCCTTGCAGCAACGGCTCAAGGATGTGACCATGTCGAATTTGACATTGCGCATACCGCGATACACGTACTGGCCGCGGTTGCGATGGATGTCATCCCGCCATTCCTGCTCAAAAAACAAGGGCATCAATTGCTCGATGGTCGTAATGCGCACTTCCTGGATCATGGCTCGTCCTCCTCAAAATGATAGCAATATTATACATGGATTTTAAATATTCGTAAACCTTAAAAAGGAGATATTCTCATGGAACTGACCAAGTATACGGACTATATCATGGACGCAACGGCCCGGCTGCTGGCGGTGGATTCGCCGACAGGTTATACCGAAGAAGCTGCTCGATTCGTCATGGATGAATTCGCGAAACTGGGTTATGAACCCGTACAGACGGTGAAAGGCGGCGTACTGGTGCGCCTGGGCGGTCACAACGAGGAAGATGGACTTCTGCTGGAAGCGCATACCGATACCCTGGGCGGCATGGTCAAGACCATCAAGGGCAGCGGCCGGCTGGAAGTCACGCCCCTGGGCGGCATGAACGCCAACAATGCCGAAGCGGAGAACGTGAAGGTCATCACCAAATTCAATGGAATGTATGAAGGCACGCTGCAGCTGACCAATGCATCCATCCATGTGAATGGGTCCTACAATGATACCAAGCGTGAGTGGAAGGTCATGGAAGTCGTGCTGGATGAAAAAGTGGATTCCAAAAAAGATGTGGAGAAACTGGGCATCAGTGTAGGCGATATCGTATGCTTCGACCCGAGGACCCGCATCACTAAGAGCGGATACATCAAGAGCCGTTTCCTGGATGACAAGCTGTCCGTCGGCATCCTGCTGGGTTACGCGAAGTATCTGAAAGAGAGCGGACAGGAGCCGGAGCGGGCCACGTGGGCACATATCACCGTATATGAGGAGGTGGGTCATGGCGGCAGCGCATCCGTGCCCGCAGGCGTGACTGAGGCCATCTCGGTGGACATGGGCTGTGTGGGTGACGGACTGACCTGTACTGAGCATCAGGTCTCCATCTGCGCGAAGGACAGCGGCGGCCCCTATGCCTACAGTATCGTCAAGAAGTTGATCGAAGCGGCGAAGAAGACCGGTGCGGACTACGCGGTCGACGTCTATCCCTACTACGGATCGGATGTGGAGGCGACCTTGTCGGCCGGTTACGACATGCGGCATGGTCTGATCGGTTCCGGTGTTTATGCATCCCATGGCTACGAGCGCAGCCACAGGGACGGTGTGGAAAGCACGCTGAAGGTCCTCATCGGTTACACTCTCTAAACAGGAGGTTTCAAACTCATGTTTACATTTCTTTTCCAGTCGAATTTCTGGCTGATCGCGACGGCGGTCATCCCTGCGCTGATCCTTATGTTCCTGGTCTACAGGATGGACCGTCTGGAGAGAGAACCCAAAAAGCTGTTGATCCGTCTGGTCCTGTGCGGCTGCGCGGCGGCGGTGCTCTCCATGATCACGGAGAGCGTCGGGAACGCGGTCCTGGGCTATCTTGTGCCGGAAGAAAGTACTTTGTATTACGTCCTGATGTTCTTCATCGTCGTTGCGGGGTCTGAAGAAGGCTTCAAATACCTGCTTACAAAGAAAGCTACATGGAACAGCCCGGAGTTCAACTGTCAGTTCGACGGCATCGTGTACGCTGTCTTTACCGCACTGGGCTTCGCCCTGTTCGAGAACGTCGGCTACGTGATCATGTATGGATTCGGCACGGCGCTGCTGCGTGCGGTCACCGCGATCCCGGGCCATGCCTGCTTCGGCGTCTTCATGGGCATCTGGTATGGTATGGCGAAGCGGTATGAACACGCGGGTTTGCTCAACCGCAGCGCAGTCTGCCGGAAGATGGCAGTGATCATGCCCATGATCCTGCATGGTATCTATGATTTCATCGCGGTCACCGCGGGTGATTACGGTGTCATCATCTTCGGTGTGTTCATCATCCTTATGTTTGCCATCGCCCTGATCAAAACACGCCGTACGGCCAGAAACGACCAGTACATCTGATCATGGCACAGAAAACGCAGAAAAGACCGAAACGCCGGAAGAAGCGCAAGATCCCCGCGGCCAGGCGCAAGCAGATAGCGCTCGCACTTTCGATCCTTGCGATCCTCATGGCTGCGGCCATCGCGGCGATCATTGGGCGAGACCGCGGTGCGGCGTCGGTATCCCGCGGCATACCGCAGCCCGATACCGTCAACGTAAAAGTTTCGGATCAGGTACTGGAAGAAAACCAGCCGGAGATCGAACTGGCCCTGCTGACGCCTAATCCCTATTCCCGGCCGCAGCTTGCGACCGACGAGATCACCGGGATCGTGATCCACTACGTGGGCAACCCCGGTTCGTCCGCCATGGCCAACCGGGACTATTTCGAAGGGCTGAAAAGCGGCGCCAACGAGACCTATGCCAGCAGCCATTTCATCGTGGGGCTGGAGGGGGAGATCGTACAGTGCATCCCGACGGCGGAGGTCGCTTACGCGTCCAATGACCGCAACCATGATACCATCGCCATCGAGGTCTGCCATCCGGACAAGGATGGCAAGTTCAGTGATGTGACCTATGCGTCCCTGGTGCATCTGACGGGCTGGTTATGCGAGTATCTGGAGGTGCAGCCCTCGGAGATCATCCGCCATTATGACGTGAGCGGAAAGAAGTGTCCGAAGTATTATGTGGAGCATGAGGATGCCTGGGAGACGTTCAAACAGGACGTCACCGGGTGGGTGGCCGACCACCAGTAAGTATTGACGCACCTTGGGAAACGGTGTATCATATATGAGCCTTCACATGATCGAAAGATCATGATCAAAGGCTATCGATGTATACTAAAAAGAGGAGGTTTTGAGCATGGAACCTAAGAGACTGTACAAATCCAGAACCGACAAGAAGATCGATGGCGTATGCGGTGGCATCGCCAATTACTTCGGTATCGATCCTACGGCGGTCCGTCTGCTGTGGGTCGTGCTTTCCTGCTTCGGAGGCAGCGGCCTGCTTGCCTATATCATCGCGATGATCATCATCCCCGAAGAGCCGGAAGACGTAATTATGTAATATCAAGCCGGATATGAACGATCCGGCTTTCATTTTGAAACAGGAGCATCCATGAACGTAACGGCAGCATTACAGAAGAGCAATATCACGACCCAGGAGAAGGTCGGACTGGCCTGGCGGCTCAGTCTGCCGGCCATTCTGGCGCAGATCACGACCATCCTGATGCAGTATATCGATGCGGCGATGGTCGGTCAGATGGGAGCGGCGGCATCCGCCTCCATCGGCCTGGTCTCGTCCAGCCTTTGGCTTTGCAATGGTGTGGGTTCCGCGGCGACCTATGGGTATTCCGTGCAGATCGCCCAGGCGGTCGGTGCCGGAGACATAGCCCATGCCCGCAGCCTGTACCGGCAGGGTCTTATCGTCGTGCTCACGTTCGGCTGCCTGATCGGTGGGATCGGTCTTGCCATCAGTGGGTCTTTGCCGCGATGGCTGGGCGGAGCGGAGGAAGTCTGCCGTGATGCAAGCGCTTATTTCCGCGTGTACATGTGGACCTTGCCCGTCGTCATGCTGCAGCGTTTCGTTGGGTCTTCACTGCAGTCCGCGGGCAACATGAAGGCGCCGAGCATCCTCAATTCCTGCATGTGCGTCCTGGATGTGATCTTCAATATGGTATTGATCTTCCCTACGGGCATGTTCACGTTGGGACCGCTGCGTTTCTATCTGCACGGCGCCGGCCTTGGCGTATACGGTGCGGCCTGGGGCACAGCGCTGTCACACATCGTGATCTTCGCTCTTTTGTTTTACGTGGCATCCATGCGCCAGCATGAACTTCATTTTGAGAAGCATGGAAGCTTCCGCGTGGAGCGCCATGATTTTCGCCGTGCCTGGAAGATCGGTGTGCCGATCGGCCTGGAACAGGCTGCGACCTGCGGTGCACAGGTCATGCAGACGCGCATCGTCGCTCCTTTGGGTACGGTGGCCATCGCGGCCAATTCCTTCGCGGTCACAGCGGAAAGCCTGTGCTACATGCCCGGATATGGCCTCGGCGCCGCCGCGACGACGTTGGTCGGGCAGAGCATCGGTGCGAAACGAAAAGATCTGGCGAAAAGCTTCAGCTGGATCACTACGTTCATGGGCATCGCGATCATGACCGGTGCCGGCATCATCATGTATTTTGTCTGTCCCTATCTGTTCCGATTTCTCACGCCTGTACCGGAAGTACAGGAACTCGGGACGAAGGTGCTGCGCATCGAACTGCTGGCAGAGCCCATGTTCGCGGCATCGATCGTGGCGAACGGTGCTTTGGTCGGTGCAGGAGACACCTTGATCCCCAGCATCATGAACCTGGCCAGCATGTGGGGCGTGCGTATCACGATCGCCGCCATTCTGGCAGGGACCTTGGGTCTGACCGGCGTGTGGATCGCAATGTGCGTGGAACTGACCTTCCGCGGCATCATCTTCCTGATCCGGCTCGGCCGCGGCCGCTGGATGCGGAAAATGCAGGAGGCGCCATCTCATGGCTAAAAAGCAAAAGAAACCACAGGTACCGGAACGCAGTGTCCGTAAGGAACTGTTTCCGGACCTTGAACATCATATCCATCTGCCGTCCCGGGAGACCAAGCAGCTGCTGGCGGATTATGATCGGGCCATCAACCTGTATCAGGATCGGGGACTATCTGATGAAGAGATCTGTAAACGCCTCGCCACGGAAAGGCTGGGCGGTTTCTATGCCCATGCGCCAGTACGGTGGTATGCGTTGGACCCGGCAGAAAAGCTCTATCCATTGGGCATGCGCCAGGGCGAGATGCCGCTGTTCCGTATGTCCGTCTATCTGCGCGCTGAAGTGATCCCCGAGCTGCTGCAGATGGCCCTGAACTTCATGATCAAACGCTTCCCAAGCTTCGCGACCACGGTCAAAAGCGGGATCTTCTGGCATTATCTGGATTCTACGAAAAAGCATTACACCATAGAGGAAGAGAAAGGCATTGCCTGCAGCCCCATCCATGTGGCTTCCAGCGGTTCGCAGGTCTTCCGGATCCTGTATCATCAGAAACGGATCAGTGTGGAATTCTTCCACGTCGTCACGGATGGTACGGGCGGAATGATCTTCCTGAAGGCTTTGACGGCGGAGTATCTGCGACTGGCGGAAGGTATCGAGCCGGAACGCAAAGCCGGCCGCTGCCCCATGCCGGCGGATCCCGGTGTCTGGGATCCGGAAGATGCACCGGACGAGAGAGAGACGGCCAACGAATTCCTGCACGTGGAACTGTTTAAGGGCAGTTCCGGTTTTACCGGGAAGCCGGGCGTACAACTGGGTGGTAAGCTTTCCAAGATGAAGCCCTGCCGCATCCTGCATTTTGAGATGTCCGCCGCGGAACTGAAGGAGAAGGCCCATCAGTATCAGGCAAGCATCACTGCCTATATGCTGGGTATCATGTTCATGGCACATAAATTCGCCACGGAAGCGACAGATGGTCCTGTCATCATTCAGGTGCCGGTCAACATCCGCAAATTCCATCCCTCCGTTACGCTGCGCAACGATTCCATGTATGCCATGATCAGTCTGGAGCTGGGCGAGATCAGCACTATGGATGAGATCATGCCGAAGATCCAGCAGCAGCTCAAGGAGAAAGGCGCCAAAGAACCTATGGACAAAATGGTCAGCACCGCGGTGAAAATGGTCGCCGGTCTGAGGCCGATCCCACGGTTCATCAAACGGCCTGTTGCCGAGAAGCTGTACGGTTTCCTGGGCGACCGCCTGATCTCTGATACCTTGTCCAATATGGGTGTTGTACGCATGCCGGAAGAGGACGTACCGTTCATCGAAAAGTTCGATTTCATTCTCGGCCCGAGCGTGATCAACCGTGCTGCCTGCGCCATGGTCACTTTTGAGGACCATGTGGTATTTTCTGTCACCAAGACGACCGTCGATCCGTCCTTCGAGGAGCGGATCTCAAAACTGCTGGACCAGGATGAACTCATGGTCCGCATTACGGGGAGTCCGCTGTATGAATATTGAGATCATTTATCCAAGCGTCGGAAAACCGGCTTTATTCATGGCGCATTTCCGCAAAGTCCTGCGTTGGTTCCTGATCGTAGCTGCCGTAGCCTGTCCGATCATCAACCTGGCGGTGGGCGGGCAGTTATGGTGTTTGGTGGCTGATTGGGTCATCCTGGGCTTTTGGGATATCCTGGCGAAGCCGGATGTCATCGAATACAGCCTCATACGCCAGACGGCCAAGATCACCATCTACGTCTGCGTACTGTTGGTATTGATCGATCAGCTGCTTGCGCCGGGATGGGCTTCCTTCGTGGTACCCATCGTAGGCTGCGGTGCCTTGATCGTTACGGTCGTGATCTTTGTATCCGACCTGCATACGCAGAAGCAGAACATGATGCCCATGATCTGGATGGTATTGCTGGCCTTAGGCTTGAGCAGTGTGACTTTGGCGGGGTGGCCGGAGAAGAGCTGGCCCATGATCGCATTGGGCGGTCTGTCGCTTTTGCTAATCATCGTCGGGCTGATCACCCTCCACAGAGAGATCCTGCTGGAGCTCAAAAAGCGTTTCCACGTCAAATAAACAGTGATAGAACCATGAGAACGACTACGGTTTCCATGGTTCTTTTTTGTTGCTTTCATAGCTTTACAAAGACGTAATAATCTTGTAAAAAATTCTCAAAAAAAGTATTGATTCTTGCAATTCATTCGTATATAATATGCTCGGAAATCGTTTTCCAACTCTGGTCTGGCGGGCCTGATACCATCAAAGACCCTCCGTAACATAAGGAGTCAAAATGGCAGGTAAAGTTGGAATCAAAGACGTTGCGCAGATGGCTGGCGTATCGGCCGGAACGGTCACGAAAGTTCTTAAGAATTATCCGGGTATTTCAGAGCGGACGAGACAAAAGGTCCTGGCGGTGGTCGAGGAGACCGGGTATATCCCAAATACGGTGGCCAGTGCGCTGTCCACCAAACAGAACAACCGCATCGGATTGTATATCTACATCAATGATCAATATCAGCAGATCGATGAGATCAACATGCTGTATATCCTAGGCGCTTTTGACCGGGCAAGAAAAGAGAACCTGGAACTGGTCACGGTCTTCCATGGTTCTATTGAAAACCTGTCCAATGAAGATACGGTCCGTTACTTTCGTTCGATCCACGCGGAGACCCTCATCGTCTTCGGTATGAATAAAAACAACGAGAAGATCCATTACCTGATGCAGGAAGGCCACATGCAGATGGTCATCATCGATGCGGATCTTATAGATGAGCATGTTTCCACGGTCATGATCGATCATCGCAAGGCGCAGTATGAGATCGCGGACCGGATCTGCAGCCCGCAAGACAAGGTCCTGTACCTGTGCGGCAAAGAGGATGGTTATGTCTCGGACATGCGTCTCGAAGGCATGCGGAAGCTCGCGGAGGACAAGCAGCTGGATCTGACGGTCATCAATGGAGAATTCTCTGAATCGAAAGCGTATGAGATCGTCAAAGGCCTTACCGAAACGTATGATGTCATCGTGTGTGCCAACGATCTGATGGCCATCGGTGCCAAGCGTGCGCTGGGCGATCATACGGATGTAAAGCTGGCCGGTTTCGATGGGATCCGCCTGATGGAATATGTGGCGGACGATGTGCTCACGTGCCGACAGGATTTCTATGAGATCGGCGGCGCTGCCGTGGAGGCGGCTGTGCATCTGCGTCAAGGCCATAAGGGCGAGAAAGTCCTTCTGCCATATGAGATCACCTATATCCATCGTTAAAAAAGTTTGCTTTCAGCGGCCCAAGCCGTTGTAGTAATAAAATAACAGAAGAGGAGAAAAGACAATGAAAAAGTTAGTAGTTGCAATGCTCGTCGCACTGATGGTACTTTCCATGGCGGCCTGCAGCAAGAAGGCAGCACCTTTGGAAGACAAAGGACATGCAGCCTGGGTCGGACATGGCCAGTATCTGCTGGCGGATGGCACTGAGAACGGTTGGAATGGTAAGGACGGCGCCGTATACGAGGCTTCCGCTCTGACCCCGATCGCTGTCAGCGATGTCAAGGCCATCGATGAGAACGTCTACAAGACCCTGTCTGGTAAAGAAGTCAAGTATCTGTACAAGGCTGATTTCATCTTTGGTACGAACGATGCCGGTTGGACCACCGATTTCGTGAAGGACGGCAAACTGTTCCGCGCTAATGGCTCTTACGCATTCAAGATCGCACAGTGCACGGTCGACGTGGACGGCGACACCAAGATCTATGCGGAAGACCAGTGGATCAGCGATCCGAAGACCGCGTACGCAGAGTCTCTGACGCCCGATACCATGTTCATGCCGGTATGGCAGGAAGAGCCCGATGAATATGGTCTGAGCTGGGCCAGCAACCCGGTCGTTACCGGCGGCCCTGGTCTGTACACTCTGATCATCGCACAGTACAACAACGCTTCCGCTCCGGATGCTCCGGGCTATGGCATCGCTCTGGTCCTGAAAGAAGCAAAAGACGGCATCGCTTATGAAGAAGTTCCGGATTTCGTGGCCGCTGATCATACCTATGGTATCGTTGGCAGCTTCGAAGGCTCCAACTGGGGTGAAGGCGAAGACGTCGCTATGGCAGCCGCCGGCGACAATGCCTGGTCCGGTGAAGTCGAACTGAAGGCCGGCGACGAATTCAAGGTCCGTGCGGACAGCGACTGGGCGTACAGCTGGGGCGACGGTGAGAACAACCTCGTAGCCGAAGCTGACGGCACCTATGTAGTCACCATCACCTTCAATGGTATGGACGCTACTGTAGAAGCTGTTGCAAAATAAAAGTTTGTAAAACGGGGGCAGAGGAGCTTTCTCTCAGGAAAGCCCCTTTGCCCCTTTGTGCATCGTACAAAGACTTATGCAGCAGGAGGATGACGAAGATGAAGACAAGAAGATCGATCTTTAGTTTAGGTATGGCCATGATCCTGGTCCTTGTTCTGTTGTCCGGCTGCAAGAACCAAAAGCTGCCGAAATTCGAGGATTTCGAGGATCATTACACGGATAGCCTGCCGGAGAATGCGGAAGA
>JAILDJ010000059.1 GCA_024689505.1 Clostridiales bacterium | reverse complement strand
AAGGGCTCCTATGTGGACCGTACCCCACAAGGTCGGTGTTTGTGAAAAAAGAGGTCCCATCGATCCTCCTCCATCTCTTCTGGATACAAAGACAGCATAATAGTATTACATATGATCGATCAGCGCAAGGAGAAATCATTTGCAAGCACTTTTCATCGATCCAGCCGATGTTCCATACATCGTTCAAAAGTAACCATTGACAATTCTACTTGTGATGATACAATCAAATAAACAAAAATCCGTGTGGATTTTGGAAATATTTGGAGGATTTGCACATGTTGGTTACAGGTAAACAGGAAAAACAGATCCTTGCACAGGCCCGGGAAGAGCGGTGGGCGATCGGTGCGTTCAACGCTTTTGATCTTCTGACTGCGGAAGCGATCTTCCAGGCGGCCGAGTGTCTGAAGGTGCCGGCGATGATCCAGACCTGGGATTATCATGACCCGGCAGCACCCGATACAAGCATGTTTGGTGCTTTTGAAGCCAAAGTATTCATGCGCTTGCTTCTGGAGCGGGCGGCTATGAGTCCTGTTCCGGTCATGCTCCATCTGGACCACACACCTACCTATGAAGGCTGCCTGCGCGGCATACAGGCGGGAGCTGCCTCCGTCATGATCGATGGGTCTCAGAAACCGATCGACGAAAATATAGCGATCACGAAAAAGGTCGTGGAAGCAGCACATCCCTGCGGGGTTTTGGTAGAAGGTGAGATCGGCCATGTTTCCGGGCATGGGGGAAGCGACGGTATGGTCTATACAGAAGTCATGGACGCGAAAAGATACTGCGAAAGCACGGGCATCGATCTGTGCGCCGTGTCGATCGGGACGGTCCATGGTATTTACGCAAGCGAACCGGTCCTGAATTATGACCGTATCGCGGAGCTGAGAGAAGAGATCTCGATCCCGCTGGTCATGCACGGTTCGTCCGGGCTCAGCGAGGAACAGTTCAAAAAAGCGATCGCCGCCGGCATCGTGAAGATCAACTTCTACACGTATACACAGGTCGTAGGAGGTAAAGCCGCGGCGGAAGCGGCCGCGTCTTCCAAGACGCCGATGCTGGGCTCCATTGCCAAAACCGGTGCCAGTGCGGCGAGAGACTATATCATGGAGCATATGAAGATCTTCGGAACGAGACCGGTCATGCGTTGATCCGGCAGGTAAGGAGGATAAGAAGATGTATGACTATCGGAAATTCACATTAGGCGTGGCGCCGACCCGACGCGACTTTTTTCCGGCACCGGCGAACGCGAGGCAGGTCAAGGAACGGATGATGGTCCGTCTCCAGGAGATCTTTGCCGGGATCGAGGATCTGACCGTTGTTGATCTGGAAGGGATCAATGAAGAAGGCATGCTTTATGACTATGCCGATGTTCCGAAGGCGGAGAAGAAATTCAAAGAGGCCGGTGTAGATGCGGTATTCTTCCCACACTGCAATTTCGGGCAGGAAGAACCGGTCGCGATGCTGGCGAAGAAGCTGGGGGTACCGGTCCTGGTCTGGGGACCGAGAGACGAGTATCCCCCGGATCCGAAGGTCTCTCCGAACCGTCAGACGGATATCCAGTGCGGCCTGTTTGCCACGACAAAAGCGTTGATGCGCTATGGCATACCTTATACTTACATCGAAAACTGCTGGCTGGAGGCTCCGGTGCTGGAGCAAGGCATCCGGGATTTCATCCGCACCGCATCAGCGGTCAAAGCTTTCCGGAACTGCCGCATCCTGCAGCTCAGCACCCGTCCCCGCCAGTTCCTGAGCGTGAAGTACAATGAAAGCGAGCTCCTGGAGAAGTTCGGGATCGAGATCATTCCGGTGGAAAGTGCGGAGATCGTACGTACTGTCAAGGGAGTCCTTGAGAACCGGCCGGCAGATGTCAAGGCGCTGACGGAGGAATGGAAGCGTGACTATGACATCGACAACACCAGTGATGAGCGGCTGGACAATATGGCTGCGATAGCACTGGGGATCACAGAGCTGGCGGACAAGTATGGCTGCAGTGTCGTGGCGGGCGAATGTTGGTCACTGTTCAGTGCGAATTTCGGTGTCAACTGCTGCTTCGTCTGGGGATGGCTGACTGGACAGGGCCTTCCTGTCGCCTGTGAGACAGACGTGCTTGGCGCTGTTACGACTTGTCTGCTTTCAGGGGCCGCCCGGAAGCAGAAGGACGTATTTCTTGCGGACATCACGATCCGTCATCCGGAGAATGACAATGCGGAATTGTTCTGGCATTGCGGTCCTTTCCCGGCCAGTCTGGTCCGGGAGGGCGTGAAACCTTGCATCATCAACTGCAAGGGAGATTATGAACTGGAACACACGGCGTATACGCTGGCACGCTTCGACCAGGAAGGCGGCAATTATTCTCTGTTCGTCGGTGAAGGAAAGGGCGTCGATGGCCCGCCGACCAACGGCAATTATGTCTGGATCGAGGTCAAGGATTGGGTGGCCTGGGAGAAACAGCTGATGTACGGACCCTATATCCATCACTGTGGTGGAACCCCTGGCAACCTGAAAGACGTGCTGATCGAGGCCTGCCGCTATATTCCGGGGCTCAAACCGGATCCGGCGGTGTGAACAGATAGGAGGCCGTAGGATGGCTGATATCGTAGGAATCGGGTGCGCGGTGTTCGATTATATGCTGCTTCTGGAGAAATGGCCGGAAGAGGACACCAAGACCGGTTCTTTGGAGTCAAAGATTCAATGTGGAGGCCCCTGTGCCGTCGCGATGATCGCGGCCAGCAAACTGGGCATCTCTTCTGCCTATATCGGTAAAGTCGGGGACGACTTGTTCGGTCTGACCATCAAGGAACGGCTCGAGCACTACGGGGTCGATACATCGGCGCTGACCGTCGTTCCGGGCGGGTCCTCCAGTCGCTGTGTGGTCCTCTCGAATCAGCAGAACGCGTCCCGTACCTGTATCGGCGGCGGTGGCGGTGGTGATAGGACACGCCTGAAGCCGGAGGAGATCGATCCGGAACGGATCCGGAAGGCGAAATTCCTGCACCTGGATGGCAGCAACCCGGAAGCTGCCCTGCATGCAGCAAAACTGGCCCATCAGTTCGGCGTCAAGGTATGCCTGGATGTGGAGGGCACATGGCCCGGGATCGATGAGCTGCTGCAATGGGTCGACGTGCTGATCCCGTCCGAACGATGCGCCTATCGTCTGACGGGCTCCGAGGATGATGAATTCGCGGCTTGGTACATCTACAGAAAATACCATCCTCAGGTCCTGGTGGTGACGCAGGGATCCCGGGGCGGGATCCTGCTCACGGAGGATACATTGACCAGGTATCCGGCATTCAAAGTAGATGCGAAAGATACCAACGGCGCCGGTGACGTGTTCCATGGTGCATGGATCGCAGCCGCCCTTATGGGGAAGGACCCTTATGAGGCGACCCGTTTTGCCGCCGCCGCAAGCGCGATCAAATGCACGCACTTCGGGGCATCTGAAGGGGCACCGCGGCTGAAGGATGTGGAGCAGTTCCTGGAAGATCATGAGGGAGGTATATCATGAAAAAGATCATTGTCGTAAACGCCGGCCCAAGAAAGGGTTGGAATACGGATACGCTGCTGAAAGAGGCGGCAAACGGCGCTGAGGCTGCAGGCGCAGCAATAGAGTATTTCGACCTGTTCAAACTGGAGAAATATACCGGCTGCATCTCCTGCTTCGGATGTAAAAAAGAAAAGTTCAAGGGCCATTGTGT
>JAILDJ010000053.1 GCA_024689505.1 Clostridiales bacterium | reverse complement strand
TGGGGTTGGCCTTCAGCTGTTTTGCGACGTTTTTGACGTTTCCGGTCTGGATGTACAGTTTACCGTTATAGATATGCGCCGTGCCAAAAGGACGCACGCGCGGCTGATCGCCTTCTACAGTTGCCAGATAATATGTACCGGCATCTTTCAGGAACTGACAAACTCTTTCCATGATGTACCTCCTTGGGATGATGATTTGTCTTGATTATAGCATCGTTTCTTTTGGCTTTCAAGAAACAATCCTGATTGACAGGCTGTAAAAACAAGCATACAATATACATAAATGATTTTTCTCTATAGGAGGACGCCATGAATATACAATTCGAACGGGCAGTATTGGGTGTGGAATTTGGCTCAACACGCATCAAGGCTGTTTTGCTGGACGAGAACCATGCAGAACTTGCCAGTGGTGATCACGAATGGGAAAACCGCCTGGAAAACGGCATTTGGACATATTCTATGGAAGATGTCTGGGGTGGACTTCAGGATGCATATGGAAAGCTGAAAGCACAGGTCAAGGAACGCTACGGTACAACGATCACTACACTTGGTGCGATCGGTCTTTCTGCAATGATGCACGGTTATATGCCCTTCAATGCGGAAGGTGAGCTAATGGTCCCATTCCGGACCTGGCGCAATACCATCACATTAGAGGCATCTGAAGCGCTGATGGAGCTGTTCCAGTATCCGATCCCGCAGCGCTGGAGCATCGCACATCTGTATCAGGCGGTCCTTAATAAAGAGCCTCATGTGCCTGATATCACGTTCATTACGACACTGGAGGGATATGTACACTGGAAACTGACCGGCCGCAAAGTCATCGGTATCGGCGAAGCTTCCGGTATGTTCCCCATCGATTCATCTGTCAAGCAATATAATGCGCACATGTTGGATCAGTTCGCGGCGCTGCCAGAAGTGAAAGATCTTCCGTGGGATATCCACGACATTCTGCCGGAGATCCTGCTGGCTGGTGATGATGCTGGCATGCTGACGGCGGAAGGTGCGAAGCTGCTGGATCCGGAGGGGGATCTGATGCCCGGTATTCCGCTGTGCCCGCCGGAAGGTGATGCAGGCACCGGTATGACGGCTACCAATTCCGTTGCGGTCCGCACAGGCAACGTCTCGGCCGGCACCTCCGTCTTCGCTATGATCGTGCTTGAGAAACCTTTGTCACGCCCGCATCCGGAGATCGATCTGGTCACCACGCCGTCAGGCGAAGCCGTCGCGATGGTGCATTGCAATAACTGCACATCCGACATCAACGCCTGGGTGCATCTGTTCCGCGAACTGTTCGCGAGCTTCGATGTAGAGGTCGATACGGGTCGTCTGTACGAGACCTTGTTCAAGGCGGCCTTGTCTGGTGACAAGACCTGTGGAGGTCTTCTGACGTACAACTATTTCTCCGGCGAACACGTTACGGGTCTGGAAGAGGGAAGACCGATGCTGGTCCGTATGCCGGATGCCGATTTCTCGTTGGCCAATTTCATGCGGGCGAACCTGTACAGTGCGGTCGGTGCCCTCAAGACCGGCCTGGATATCCTTTTCAAAGAAGAAGAGGTCAAAGTCGACCGGATCTACGGACATGGTGGATTCTTCAAGACAGAAGCTGTCGGTCAGAAGATCCTGGCGGCCGCTATGGATGCGCCGGTTTCCGTCATGGCAACTGCGGGTGAGGGAGGCGCCTATGGTATCGCGATCCTGGCGGCTTATATGCTGCAGAAGAAAGATGGGGAGACGCTGGAGCAGTACCTGAACGAGCGTATCTTCAAAGATGCCGCCTGTGTCACGATCCAGCCCGATCCGGAAGATGTCGTCGGATTCGACGCTTATATCGAGAAATACGCTAAAGGCCTGGCGATCGAGAAAGAAGCCGTGGAGCAGCTCAAATGAAATTCATTTCCTGGAATGTAAACGGGCTTCGTGCCTGCATGGGTAAAAACTTTATGGAGTATTTCCAGGAAGCGGATGCGGATCTGTTCTGCCTGCAGGAGACCAAGCTGCAAGCCGGTCAGATCGACCTGGACCTGCCCGGATATCATCAGTATTGGAATTATGCGGAGAAAAAGGGATACTCCGGTACGGCCATCTTCGCGAAGGAAGAGCCGATCTCTGTACAGTACGGAATGGGCATCGAGGAACACGACCATGAGGGACGGCTGATCACTTTGGAATATCCGGACTTCTATTTCATTACCTGTTATACGCCAAATGCGCAGGACGGGCTGAAACGATTGGATTATCGTATGGAATGGGAGGACGCCTTCTATGCCTATCTGAAGGCCTTAGAAGGGCATAAACCGGTCATCTTCTGCGGGGACCTGAACGTTGCCCATCAGGAGATCGATCTGAAGAACCCCAAGAGCAACCATCAGAACGCCGGTTTCTCCGATGAGGAACGTGCCAAGATGACGCGCCTCAAAGAAAACGGGTTCATCGATACCTTCCGGTATTTCTATCCGGATCTGGAAGGAGCCTATTCCTGGTGGTCTTATCGCTTCCATGCGAGGGAAAAGAATGCCGGCTGGCGTATCGATTACTTCCTGGTGTCTGAAGCATTGAAAGACCGTCTGGTCAGCGCAACGATCCATAATGAAGTCTTTGGTTCAGACCATTGCCCTGTAGAATTGGTCATCAAATAAAGAAAACCTGTCCGTTTGGACAGGTTTTTTGTCATTCTTTTTTGAAATTCATGCCTTTTGTCGTTAAGAACGATTTGGACATGTATTCGATAACCGAGATTTGAAAGGTTTTCATGCCTGTCAATGCTGTTTTTTCTATTTAGGCATGTATTTGAAGCTGTTTCTACTAGATAAGTAGGGCCTGAAAAGGTCGATTCGAGTCTTTTCTTCGAGGTTTTTATGATTTTATTGAGTAATATACATGCACAGAGCAACGATTCTTCCAAAAGGCATGAAAAACCGAGAAGACATCAGATGGAAATACATGCTAAATATCCCAAATAAAAACGGAGGACATGAATCTTCGCATAAAAACGTTAAAAAATGAGAATATAACGGTCAAATAGACCATTGTAAGAACAAAAGAAAGCCTGTCCACTGAGGGACAGGCCTTGATTATTTATTTTAGACTTATTTCTTCTTCAGGTTGACGAGACGGTTGACGATGATGCCCAGGATCAGAGCGCAGGCAACTTCCGTCAGGATGACCTGACCGATCTTCAGCGCCATGCCGCCGATACCTGCGATCAGGATGACGGAAGCGGTGAAGAGGTTGCGGTTGTCGTTCAGATCGACAGGCTGGAGCATTTTCAGACCGGAGACGGCGATGAAACCGTACAGGGTGATGCAGACACCGCCCATAACGCAACCGGGGATGGTGGAGAGGAAGGTGACGAGCGGACCAAAGAAGGAAGCCAGGATCGCCAGGATGGCGGTGGCCAGGATGGTGATGACAGAAGCGTTGCCGGTGATCGCGACGCAGCCAACGGACTCACCGTACGTGGTGTTCGGGCAGCCGCCGAAGAAGGAACCGACCATGGATCCGATACCATCACCCAGCAGGGTGCGATGCAGGCCGGGATCTTCCAGAAGATCTTTTTCAATAATGGAGGAAAGGTTTTTGTGATCCGCGATGTGCTCC
>JAILDJ010000048.1 GCA_024689505.1 Clostridiales bacterium | reverse complement strand
AAATACGAGACCTGGGAGTGGAATTACGGGTATTTCCCGTCGTATACGATCCGTCGGGAAAGAAAGTTTGACAGCGGGCTGGTGTCCGTGAATATGGACGTGGAACACGGTGTGATACGGCATGTCTGTGTATTTGGAGATTTCTTCGGCAGCCGGGATATAAAGGAACTGGAAAACGGCCTGGCCGGATGCCGGCTGGATGAACACCTCGAAGAAAGACTGGAAGAGCTTGGGGTAGCGGAGTATATCTACGGAGTGACAGCTGCCGAGATCGCCGGACTGCTCCGATAGCGCCGTTACGCCGGTACCGGGCTGCTGCGATAACGGGCCGTATTCAGAAGCGGATCCAGTTCATCTGCGCCGGCTGCGCAATGTCGTATCCTGGCAGGGGTTTCCTGTCGAGCGTCGTACGGATCATGAACAGGTAGTTACAGGTATCGTCTTCCGGAAGGGGGCGGTGATACAGGAACAGACGGACGGGTGCAAGCCGGAGCAGAAAGGCCCGGCTGGGCTCTTCGATCAGTTGATACACATTGATAAACGCCGCCGTGACACTTCCCGGTCCGCCGGCGTTTTTGTTTACCGTATCGGCCAGCTCCGGTGCGAATACGGCGTCTCCGGAGATCAGAAACGCTTCATTTGTCGTTTCATTCCGGACAAGAAGGGACCGGTGAGGTTCTTCCCGGAACGACGCGCCGCTGTGTACGGTGGGGTAGGCGAAGATCCGGAAATCACCGATCCGGAATGTACATCCAGACGGCGTTTCCCGGTATTCCGAGATTCCCCGGGAAGAAAGGCCGGGCCCCCAGAGGGCGAGACCGGAACGCGTATCCAGCATACGGTTTACCTTGTCCGCGTCATAGTGATCCGGATGCAGGTGCGTGAAGAGAAGACCATCCAGGTGCGCAAACACGCCGTATCCATAAAGAAGCTGTTCCGAAAGCATGGCCGGCATGGCGGAAAATCCGCTGGAAGCCCCTTCGTGGATGCCGTCGATCAGGAGGGCGGTCTGGCCGGAGGTCAGATACAGGCCTGCATTTACCGTATAAAAGATCCTGGTCATAATCTCTCCGTATAAAAGATCCTGGTCATAATTTCTCCGTTCTGTCTGAGCGAGGCGGCCTGTGCCGCCCCGCATCAGTCTGTCCATTAGTATAGCAGTTCTTCCGGCTGCCTGCCACCCGTTCCTTTCTGTTCTTTTTTCCTTTTTTTTAAGAAATATATGTGCTATACTTTCCATAAAGTAAAGCATGAAAAGAAAAAAGAAATAAAAATATAAAGAAAGAGAAAGAGAAGACGATGCAGAATCATGAAGCAGGAGAACGGCAGGGGGGCGAATACACAGCCGCGGCCAGAAAGCAGATGATCCTGGAAAGTCTGAACCGGGATTCAGAGATCCGCATCACGGATCTGAGTGAAAAACTGAATACCACCGTCGTGACGATCCGCAAGGATCTGGATGAGCTGGAGCATGAAGGCCTTCTGAAGCGGGTGCGCGGCGGTGCGATCCTGAATTACCGGGGACAGAACAGCGCGCAGTATTCCGACAAGATGAAGGTCAAGAAGGATGAAAAAATACTGATCGCGGCGGCAGCGGCGAACCTGGTCTCCGACGGGGATACGGTCATCATCAGCGCCGGGTCCACGGCACTGTACTGTGCGCAGGCGCTGCGGGTCAAAAAGAATCTGATCGTGATCACGAATGCCATTCAGATCTTTAATGAGATCGGCTATTGCCGGAATATCACCTCTTTTATGCTGGGAGGGCGGTTTGACCCGGAGATCCAGGGAACGTTCGGGGACGATACCAATGAGCAGCTTTCGCGTTATAAGGCGGACAAGCTGATCATAGGTATGGACGGAGCGGATATCGAGGCGGGCGCCACGACCTACAGCTACGTGGAAGCCACCGCCATGCGGCTTATGATGAAATGTGCGCGGGAGAAGATACTGGTCGTGGACGACTCCAAGATCGGCCGGGCGGCGCTTGTCCGGATCGGCCTGCTGTCGGAATTCGATGTGATCGTCACGAATTACCGGCCGGGCCTGGAGAGTTATTATGACGAACTGCGCTCGATGGGGGTCAACGTGGTAGCCGTCCACGCAAACTGATCCCGAAACGGCAAAAAAGCGGCGCCTCCTAGCTGAACCCGGAAACAGCAGAGAAGCGGCGCCTCCTTTCAATAGAAAAGAAAAAGAAACTGAATGCAAAGCACATTTGGTTTCTTTTTCTTTTTATTTGCGCGGAGTATTCAGATAATTAACGAAAATATGCCGCATTTTTTGTTAAAAAAAGAGAAAATGGAAAGATGAAGAATGGATTATTGAAAACAAAGGTAAAAAGGTGTACATTAAAAACAGGTAAGCACTAGTAAAAGTAGCTTCGAAATGCCAAAGATGTTGTTTGGATAGATTTAAAAAAAGAAACAGAAAGATAAAACAAAGAAAAGATAAAGAGAATAGAAAATGAACACTTATCTAGCAATCGATCTGGGCACAAGCAACTGCAGAAGCGCGGTATTCAATGAAAAAATGGAGCTGCTCTCCATTTCTTCGCAGGAATACCCATTATTCAGTATTTCCGCTGAGGAGATCGAGCAGGATGCGGAGGACTACTGGCAGGCTGCCAAAGCTACGATCCGCCGCGCCGTGGAAGAGGCCGGAGAAGCCGGCAGGGCCGTCGCGGGCATTTCCATCAGTTCGCAGGGGATCACGTTTATCCCTGTAGACGAGAGCGGGAAGCCGCTGGACCGCGCCATCTCCTGGCTGGATACGCGTGCCGTGTGCGAGGAAGCGGCGGTGGAAGATGCCTATGGTCTGGAAGAAATCTTCCGGGTGACCGGCAAGCGGGCCAACGGCTGCTACACACTTTCTAAACTCATGTGGTACCGGCAGGCGCGCCGGGACATCTACGAAAAGGCATACAGGATCCTCCTTCCGATGGATTATCTGATCTTCCGGCTTTGCGGTCGGCCTGTCACGGACCATACGATGGCCGCCGGCACCATGTTCTATGATATCGGTGTGCAGGACTGGTCGGAGAAGTTCCTCGCGGAACAGAAACTGGACAGGGAAAAACTCCCGGAGATCTGCTGGGCCGGCACGGCAGCGGGAAAGATCGATCCCGCCCTTGCCGATGAACTGGGCCTTTCCCATGACGTGGTCATCGCGGTCGGCGCGCAGGATCAGAAGTGTGCTTCGCTGGGTGCCGGTATATCCTCCTCCGTAGCGACAGCTTCGCTGGGGACGGCCTCCTGCATCGAGCGTCTGTCCGACCGGCCGATTGCCGATGCACGGCAGCGGATCCCGCTGTTTTCGTATCTTTGGCCCGGCGCCTGGGCATTTGAAGGGATCGTTAATACGGCGGCATCCTCGTACCAGTGGTTCCGCAACAACTTTGCCAAAGGAATTTCCTATCCGGAACTGGATGTCCTGGCGGCTGAAGCAGACAAAAAAGGCGAACGCTGCTTCTTCTTCCCGTACCTGGCGGGCATGACGGCTCCCTTCTGGGGCGACATGCCCGCAGGATTTACAGATCTCTCGCTCGCGACGGATACCGGCCAGCTGGCGATGGCGGTTATGGATGGCGTAGCCTGCAACATTCGGGCGAATTTGGAAGTCATCGAAGAGGTCACCGGTGCATCGGAGGAACTGCGCCTGTTCGGCGGCGGCGCCGTGAGTCCCTTCTGGTGCCGGCACGTGGCGGATATCACCGGAAAACGGGTCGTGACGCTCCGTTCCCCCGAAACAGCGCTTGCCGGCGCAGCCATGCTGGCCTGTAAGGCGGTGGAAGGGGATTTCCCGAAACTGGATCAGACGGATCAGGTCTATGAACCGGATGCGGTACACGCAGCCGTTTATGAAGAATATTACCAGAAGTATCTGAAAAAAATGGAAGGGCATTTCAGCTAAGCAGCGGAAAGGAGAAGGCATGTCATTTTATTTCGGTGAGAAAACGTGGCCTGAGTTGAAGGAGTATCTCGAAAAAGATGCGGTCATCCTGCTGCCGGTGGGCGAGCTTGAAGAGCACAGTCTGTATTTGCCGGTAGATACCGATACCCGCATCGCAAAGTATTTCTGCGATCAGATCGCTGAGGAGGTGCAGGATGATATCCCGATCCTGGTGCTTCCGCCGGTATGGTCCGGATACACACCGGACTTTGTCGGTCAGTGGCCGGGCGCCATGCGGCTGCATCCGCAGGTCTTCATAGATATGGTCCATGGGATCTGTTCCTCCATAGCAGATATGGGATTTACCCATCTTGTCATGGTGGACTGCCACGGGCAGCACGGTCCCATGCTCAATATCGTGACCAAGCTGATTGCCGACGAATACGGGTACTATTACACCGTGACATCTCCGCTGACCTTCAGCGCCAAGGAATTCAACGAAGTGCGGAAGAGTCCGCGCGGCGGCGTGAGCCATTCCGGCGAGTGGGAAGCGTCCATGGTCATGAAGATCAGTCCGGAGCTGGTGCATCCGGATAAATTCACGGATGTCGACCTGCAGCGCTATCAGACCGAATTCGTCAGCGGCGATACGGCACTCGGCGGACAGAAGGTGGTCTGGTCTTCCTGGGGGATCCAGAAGATCACCAACGGTGCGCTGGGCGATCCCACAGAGGCCTCGGTGGAGACGGCGGATGTGATCGTCGCAGCGGTGCGGAAGAATTACCACAAGTTCCTGGATCAGTATTATCACTTCAAAAAAGAAGAATAACGAAAGAAAGGGTCTGAAGAAAAATGAAATCAATAGAGCAGAGAGCAGAATATATCCGGCAGCAGTGCAAAGAGATCCGGAAGCTGACCATGGAGATGACCCTGGAGGTCGAAGGCGGCGTGCATTTCGGCCCGGCTTATTCCATCATCGAGATCATTGCCGCCCTGTATCTGGATATCATGAACATCGATCCCAAGAATCCGCACTGGGAAGACAGGGACCGTTTCATCCTGAGCAAGGGCCACGGTGTCGCGTCCCTCTATCCGACGATGGCGCTGGCGGGCTACTACCCGGTAGAATTCCTGAAACACTACGGTGAAGAGGACGGTGTCCTGGGCATGCATCCGGGCCTGGCACTGGATTACGGCATCGAGGCGTCCACCGGAAGCCTGGGGCAGGGACTTTCCTTCGGTATGGGCATGGCGCTGGCCGGCAAGATCCGCAAGAAAGATTACCGTACCTTCGTGCTTCTTGGAAACGGTGAATGCAACGAAGGGCAGATCTGGGAATGTGCGATGAGCGCAGCGCACTACGGACTGGAAAACCTGGTGGCGATCGTGGACAACAACGCCATGCAGTGCGACCAGGAATCCCGCACGATCTGCGACATGGGCGACATCGCCGCCAAATGGCGTTCCTTCGGCTGGGAGACCAAGGAGATCGACGGTCATGACATAGGTCAGCTGCTCGTAACGCTTTCGAAGAACCGTCAGCCGTACAACAAGCCGCTGGCCGTGATCTGCGATACGATCAAAGGCAAGGGCATCTCCTTCTTTGAGGACAACAACAATTACCATCATGTCCACTTCGTCACAAAGGAACTCTGTGAGAAAGCCCTGAAAGACATGGCAGAGCAGGAACAGGCGTAACCGGAAGAAAGAACTGTTTGGAGGCAGCGAATTATGAATATCGACAATAATACGATCAAAGAATGGGCCGTTCAGTGGCCGAAAGGACCCCTTACCAAGGCGGCGTACGATATCTGCGCGGCAGATCCGGACGTGATCGTCCTGGCAGCCGACCTGGCGAAGGCGCTGGGCGTGGATTCCGCCGAGGCGTTTGAAGGACAGTATTACAACGTCGGCATCGCCGAACAGAACATGATGGGCATTGCCTGCGGTCTGGCGCTGGAAGGCAAGACGCCGGTGGCAACATCCTTTACCCCGTTCCTGACTCTGCGGGCCTGTGAGCAGATCCGCACCAGCGTGTGCTACATGGATCTGAACGTCAAGATGATCGGCAGTAACGCAGGCGTACGCGGCGGCAAAGCCGGCACTTCGCACTACGGACTGGAGGATATCTCGGTAATGCGTTCTTTCCCGAACATGGTCGTGCTCTCTCCATGTGACGGGCTGAGCCTGTACAAGAGCATACTTGCGATGATGGAACACAAAGGACCGGCCTATGTCCGTGTAGCCGGCGTGCCGGAAATGCGGATCATCTATGACAAAGACTATGATTTCGTGATCGGCAAGGCGATCCGCCTGGTGGAAGGCGCGGATGTGGCGATCCTGGCCACTGGCCCGATGGTCGCCAAAGCACAGGATGCCATGGAGATCCTGAAAGACAAGGGCATCAAACCGACACTCTATGATTTCCAGACGATCAAACCGCTGGATACCGAAGTCGTGCGTGAAGTCAGCAACAACTACAAACTGGTCGTGACCATCGAGGAAAACACCATCATCGGCGGTTTCGGCAGTGCGGTGGCGGAAGAGATGGCGCAGTACGGCGGCGGCGCGAAGCTGAGGATCCTCGGTCTGCAGGACAAATTCATGAAGATCGGTTCCTATGAAGCGCAGCTTCGCAAATGCGGCCTCATGCCCGACCAGATCGCGGCGGTTATCGATGAAGCGCTGGCGTAATACACCGATAAAGCAGGAGGATGAGCATGGGCAAGCGGATAAAAGGTCTGGCCCACATCGGGCTGTATATAAAAGATATTGAGCGTACAAAAAAGTTCTATGCGGAGATGCTGGGATTTGTCACGTATTTTGAATGCGTGTCCGAATCGCCGGACGGGGACATCAAAGTGGCGTTTGCCCGGAACGGCGACTGTGTACTGGAACTGGTCCAGCTGCCGGTCCCGCTCCAGCGTCAGGACGGTCCCTTCGAACATCTGGCCCTGAAGGTCAGCAACATCGAAGAGGTCAAAAAGGAACTGGAGAGCAAGGGCATCGTGTTTGATGAACCGGAGATCACGTATGCGCCGCATGTGTTCCCGCCCAAGGGGAGCAAATGGATCCTGTTCCGCGGGCCGGATAATGAGCATATAGAACTGAACGAACTGATGTAGGCGCGTGTACAGCCGCTGTCCATGGAGGAGCAGGAAAAATGGAGAAGACTAAGAGCGGAATGAACCGGAGAAGGGGATTGAGCAAGGAACTGATGATCCCGCTCATTATCTTTGCGGCGATCTGTGTGTTCATCGGCGTGATCAACCCGTTGTTCTTCACCTGGCAGACCTGGCAGAACATCCTGATGCAGGTCTCCAATGTGGGGATCATCGCCTTTGGCGCCACCTTCGTCATCACATCCGGCGGATTGGACTTTACGGCCGGTGAAGGCGTTTCGCTGGCAGGTGTGGTGGCGGCCACGGTCTTTGTGAGTTCGAACATGAGCAACACAGCCACGATCCTTACAGGTGTAGCCATCGGCGCGCTGATCGGCGCGGTCAACGGCCTGCTGATCACCAAACTGGATATCCAGCCGTTCATCGCCACACTGTCCATGATGACGGTCATCAAAGGGTTCCTGCTTTTCGTGGCCGAGGGTACGATCATCCACATGGATGTGGAAGGGTCCACGTTCAAGCAGATCGGCCAGGGCCTCATCGAGTTCAAGTGGATGGGACGGAATGCGTCCGGCGGTGTACAGGGATTCCCGGTTGCGTTTATCACCTATGTCTGCGTTGCAGTGGCCGTGTGGCTGATCCTGAACCGGACCAAATTCGGGCAGGCAACCCTGGCCATGGGCGGCAACGAAGATGCAGCCAAGCTGGCAGGCGTCAATGTGGATTTCTACCGCTTCTGGGTCTATGTGTTTGCCGGGATCATGACAGGACTCGGCGCCATGATCACACTGGCCCGTGTGGCATCGATCGGTGTTACGCTCGGCGGCACGAACCTGCTGATGGATGTCGTTGCGGCAGCGGTCATCGGCGGCACGGCGGTTTCCGGCGGACGGTGCAACGTGTTCGGCACGATGCTCGGCACCTTTATCATCATCAGTATTTCATCGGCGCTGGTGTATCTGAACATCGACTCCAACTGGAGAAACGTGGTGAAAGGCGCGATCATCCTGGTGGCGCTGGTGATCGATGCGCTGGCTGTCCGTGTGGGTGAGAGGATGGCCATACGCCGGGCCGCACAGCTCCGCGAGGAGACGAAAAAACGCAAGGCATCCCAGGCAAGCGTCTGAGAAGCGGAAGCAGGGAAAAAACGAAAACAGAAAAGAAAAACGAAAACAGGAAAGAGTAACGAAAACATTGAATTAGACCGGAGACGGGTTCGGTTTAAGAATACAGGTTACTAATCAAAGAAGGAGGTATACTAATGAAGAAAAAAGGTATGTTTGTTTCATTGCTGCTCTGCGCAACTCTGATATTCGCCATGACGACGGTAGCAGTATCTGCAGAGGAAGAGAAAACAGGTGGATTCACCTTTGGAGCAGCCTGCATCTCTCTGGATGCCCCGATCTGGATCGAGCTGATGGAGTATGGTGATCAGTGCGCAGCCGAGTATGACAGTAAAGTCATCTGGAAGAGCTCCGAAGGCAGCCTGGAAAACCAGATCAGCCTGGTAGAAGGTTTCATCGAGCAGGGTGTGGACTGTATCCTGATCGACCCGATCGATGCACAAGGCATCATACCTGTTATTCAGGAAGCATTGAATGCCGGCATTCCGGTCATCACGATGGGCAACCTGGTCGAAGCCGGTGTTAACGATGAACTGTACAACGTCTGCACAACCTATCCGGATGTACGTGATACCTCTGCTCTGACCGACCTGATCATCAAGATGGGCGGCACAGACAAGACCTACATTGGTGTCATGGGAACAGTCGGCAACTTCGTATCCGATACCCGTCAGAAAGCTTTTGAGGATACCTGCAAGGCAGCCGGTGTTGAGTACTACGTATCAGACGGTAACTGGGATCCCACCACAACCCTGAAAGTCACACAGGATATGGTCGCTCAGGCCGGCGAGAATCTGGGCGGTCTGTACAACCTGGATGACTCCATGTGCCTGATCTCCACACAGGCTATGCCGGAAGGCCTGCCGGTAGCCGGACACAACGGCGAGGCTGCTTTCTATGACAAGATCGAGAGCGGCGACGTGACCGCAACGATCCTGATCGGCGGCGCACACATCGGTTACTGGAACATCCTGACCGCTGTCAAGCTGGCACAGGGAGAGAAACTGGATCATCAGGTCTATCTGAAGACCTACATCGTCATGAACGACGACGTGAAGACCGAGTACTGGGATGGCGAGCTTGCTGAGAAGTATGCGAGCCTGGAATGCGTCGATGTCCCGACAGCCCGTGAACTGGCTGCCGCTCCGGCAGAGATGCTGGACAGCCTTGACTGAAAAACAGCACAGGGAACTGTCAGCCGGATCGATTAAGATCTGCGCAAAAATAATTTGAAACACCGCGGGGGGCGGGCATGTGGCCCTCTCCCCGTGCGGAGAAAGAAATGAGGCGCGGCGGGGCTGCAACCCCGTTAATACGGTTCCGCCGTGTCCGATCTCTATGCAGAATACTCACTGTTTCAAGCTTGAGGAAAAAGATATGACCAATACTTTCTTTAAAAGGAACAAACGGTATATCGCATTGTTGGGCATTATCATCGCACTGATCGTGATCTTCAGCATCCTGTCGGATTCGTTTTTCTCGTTCGGCACGCTGAAGAACTTCATCCGTCAGAATGCGGTTCTCTACGTGGCTTCCATCGGCATGATGATCACCATGCTGGCCGGTGGTCTTGATCTGGCGATCGGCGCGGAAGGTGCCCTGGCCGCCATGCTCTCTGCGATGCTCATGGAGCGGATGGGAAGCGACGGTGCGGGAGTCGGCATCACAGGCATCCTGATCACCGTTCTGGTGGGTCTGGTCATCGGGCTTGTAAACGGTTTCTTTGTTGGATATATGAAAATCAGTCCGTTTATGACAACGCTTGCCATGCAGTCGATCTGCCGCGGCGCGACGACGGCAATCTCCGGAAACTCCCGTATATCGATCTCGAATCCGG
>JAILDJ010000037.1 GCA_024689505.1 Clostridiales bacterium | reverse complement strand
ATATACCCTTTGCCGATCCCGGCATCATATGCCAATGCGACCTGCATATCATCATCTTGTTCATGGTCATCGATGGCCAACTGATCTATGAGCGTCATCATGTCTTCCGCGTCGCTCCCTACTGATGGATTTGCTTCTCTCAAGGTATCCGCCAGGATCTCATGGATATACTGCGGTCTGTTCATAGAAAACTTAGCATTGATCACAAGTATCTCGGATTCGTGAGCAAGATCTGTCAGATGCTTTGCATCGGCAAGTTCCATGCAGTCCAAATCATAAATCAGGAAGTTCCCACATAAGAAAACCGGGATGCCATACAGCTTGCCATCAACATTCAAACTATCCAGTGCATAAGGAAATATGTCTTCAGCATTTTGGACCATGTCCGGATCGATCGGCTGGATCCAACCATTCTCGATCATCGCGTCCCGCCTGATTGCATCATAAATAAAGACATCGACACCATCCGGTGCACTGTCACTATAGCTATCCCACTCTACCCTGACCAGCTCGATCTCCGGTTCGATCTCCGCCCAGCGCTGTTCGATCAATTCCTCATAATATTCGGCATCAGGTAAAAATGGAAAAACTGCATAGGTAAGCGTCTCAACGTCATTCCTGCCGCACGACGTGAGAGATACTGTAAGAACCAAAACGACAACTGCTACTATTTTTTTCATGCTTTTCGACCTTCACGATCCCACGCTGTATCATAGCGCTCGATGAGATCAAATGACCTTATAAAATCTTTTTTTCCAAAGTGTATCTTCTTTTTAACCATACTATACTTTGGATCAAAAATCAATCTGCTGAAAAAAAGCCGAACCTTTCCTATAGGAATTCGTTCGGCCTAAATTATTGTATCAGATCAACGGGAAGCTAAGTATAGCCTTAAACAGATCACCATCTATGGAAAGCCTCATACTGCCGCCCTGTAGTTCGGTCATACTCTTTGCGATAGAGAGTCCTAATCCATTTCCTTCCGTATTGCGTGAAGAATCTCCCCGGGTAAAGCGCTCCATCAGTTCCTCTTCTGTTATATCCAGTGGCTCCCTGGAAGTATTTTTGAATGTGATGACCGCATTGCCGTTTTGTTCCTCCAAGGTCAAATACACACGTGTCCCGGGTTGTGCGTATTTACAAATGTTGTTCATCAGATTATCGAAAACACGCCACATCCGTCTTCCGTCCGCCATGATGCGAAGTTCCTTGTCGGGCTGCTTGGTGACCAGGGCAAGTTCAGCCTGCTGCATCTTTTCCTCATATTCGCCGCTGGCCTGCATCAGAAACGTCCCTGCATCACAAGGTGCAAGAAGGACTTCAAGATTTCCGGTAGAGGCTTTTGATGCCTCCACAAGATCCTCGATCAATCTTTTCAACTTTTCCGACTGACGGACCAGCACTTCTGAATACTCGGTTATCGTACGGTTCTCACATGGCTCCGTGCTGATAAGTGAGGCATAATTGATGATCGAAGTCAACGGGGTTTTGATATCATGGGAAACATTGGTAATAAGCTCCGTTTTCATACGCTCGCTCTTCAGGCGGTCTTCCACGGCTATGCCCATACCGTCGGCGATCCTGTTCATATCCTCTCCAAATCGCTTGAAGTCCCAGATCATCCTCTTCGTGTCCGTATGATAGGAAAGATCTCCATTTGCCAGGGCTGTTCCGCTTTTTTGCAGTCTCCGTAGTGTCAACGCGACATACAGGATCACCGGTAAAAGTATCACTTTCTCTATGAACCACGCCGTTGCGATCGCCCCTTGGTCCCCATCCGTTCCAATGATGATGAGCATCTCCAGAAGCGAAACTCCACAGAACACGAGACCCGTCTTCCAAACCAATGGCAATCCCCGCAGCAGTGAGATATTGAAATGGTGAAGGTTTTTCAGCAAACCCCAAAGGCTGCGCAGGATCCTCCCGATCAGTTTTATAATGCGGTATATGACTGTATTCTTAATAAACGTATGTTGCTTGATCCTGCTTGCAGCACTCATGCACAAACCAAGGAACATATTCAGTCCCACCAGACCTAATCCGAAAATGCAAATAACAGTTATGATATCATCCACATATCCACTGGTAATACCATCACCAATAAAGCATAAGCCGATTCCGATGATCCCGCAGAGCACGAGCAGCAGATCGTACGGTATTTTGTGAAGAGGCCCCGGATAAAACTGATCTGTATCCGGTCGACGCCCAGAGGCATACATCAGAGCAATGAAGCAAGCAATCAATATCAGCAGATTGATCAATGCAATAAAGTAAACTGCATAACGAAGTTGATATGCTATGTGTACCAGCTTGCTGTAAAGATCCACTTTGTTGTATAAAGATGCTCCTCTTGTCAGTGAAAGCGTTACAGAATAGTATTCACTTCCTTCATCGCTTGTATGAATGCTGTTATCATGATCATATATATCCGTGATCTTTCCAGATGGATCTTTCAGTACTCCATACCAGACTGTATATGTGGGAGCACTATCAGCCTTGAAACCCTTGGATCTTGAAATGACGTTCCCGACGCTATCTGTGATCTGATACTCTGCCTCCGCAATGTCTTCCACCGATCCGTTCTCAGCATCCCATAATAAAGAATATCCATAGGGACTTATTATGGCGTCATTGATGACCTGCTCGGTGATCTCATTCTCTGAGGAACTATAGAAATCGATCTCACCGTGGGCAAGATAAAAAGTGATACCAACCATGCTCGCCGCAAGTAAACAAAATGATGTGATGCAGACAATGAAAAGGATCGTCTTTCCGGCAAGAGTCGTAATCAATCGTTTCATTTCCTTCTTTCCCCCTCCAATTTATAACCTTGACCGAAAATGACCTTAATGTAACGCGGTTCAGCGGGGTCGATCTCCAGTTTTTCACGAAGGTGGCGGATATGAACGGCAACTGTATTATCTGTCCCAAAGGGCTTATCTTTCCACACAGTACTGTAGATCTCTTTGGGAGAGAAAACACGATCCGGATTTGAGATCAGAAGCTTCAGGATTTCATATTCCTTTGGCGTCAAGGAAACCGGTTCGCCATCGAGGGTAACTTCTTTGGTCCGATCATTGAGTTCGATCCCGCCAACACAATATGCCTCGATCGCTGCCGTTCCACCGCCAAGTTTAAGATATCTACGGAGCTGTGACCTTACCCGAGCAGTGACCTCCAACGGGTTAAAAGGTTTTGTGACGTAATCATCTGCTCCGACATTCAAGCCCAGGATCTTATCCGAATCCTCTCCTTTGGCAGTGAGTACGATGATCGGTACATTGCTGGTCTCACGGATCTTTGCCATAGCATTGATACCATCCATCACAGGCATCATCAGATCCAAAAGGATCAGATGTATATCGTGACTGTTCAACACAGCCAGTGCCTCTTTTCCGTTATACGCTTCATAAAGCGTATAATCCGGGTCCGAAAGGTAGATTTTCAGTGCATTGACGATATCTCTTTCGTCGTCGCATATCAGAATATTAGGCATGGTATCCTCCTTTCCTTCGTGAGGCTATTATACAATGGTCTAAGATTAAGATAAAAGCCGCAAATGGATTAAGATTTGATGAAGATGCAGGTCCTAGCCGGAAAGATAGCTTCAATATCAAAAAACCAGGCCGAAGCAACTGTTTTTAACGAGTTACGATTTCGGCCTGAATCAATTTGTTATATCATCCCGTTCGATCGATCCGCGAACCGGATCCTTTGTTGCTCTACGTCAACAACGGCCTCAACGCCAAATGGAATAATACACCGAGGCATTGCATGGCCGATATTCAGGTTGAAAACAACCGGAAGATCAGGCCTGTCTATGACCTGCACCAGCAGCTGTCGGTATTCCTGCGCATAGGTCTCATCCA
Organism: Clostridiales bacterium; assembly: GCA_024689505.1. GTDB lineage: Bacteria > Bacillota > Clostridia > Lachnospirales > Bianqueaceae > RUG159. Next base: position 9,969 of record JAILDJ010000037.1, on the reverse strand, counting down.
TGGGTTTTCCGACCAGCACACCGGAAACAGCCTCAAACACGCCTCTTTCCTTAAGGTATGCAAGCGACTGCCGATATTTTTCCGGCGAAGGTTTTTCTTCACTGGACTCCAGAAGCAGGATGTATCCTTTCCAGTTCTCTGCATCAGGGAACAAATGATACTTTTCGCAAAGGATTGGCATATCCGTATAACGCTCACCATTAAAGAAATCATACATGGAGTCGATACATCCACCGAGTATTTTACCCGAGAATACAGGGGTACCTTGCAATAGTTCGAACCCATGATCCGGGTGCGCGATCATCGGCTTCCCAACCTGATCCGGCGCAAAGCTTTTTCGTTCGTCATACCAGACATCGCTAGGCGTTATTTCCTTGATAGTTCCGGTGTAGATCAACTCTTCGAAATACTTACGGGTGTATGGGTGCATTTCCGGGCTCAGTTCGCAGAGATCAGGTAAAAACGCTTGTCCGTAGAAAGAATTCAACCCCACTTTATGCAACATCAAATGATTGATCGTCGTATCTGAAAAGCCAAGAAAAATCTTGTCCGTCACCGCTTCCGCAAGTTCATTATGATCAAACAAATATGGTAACAGGCGGTAGGTATCATCTCCACCTATGGCGCACAGGATCATATCGATCTCCGGATCACGGAATGCCTGCAATAGATCCTCCGCTCTTTTTTCCGGGTGTGCTTTGATATAGTCCATCCCCATGAGGGCGTGCGGCATAAACTTTACATCCAGGCCATATGCCTTCAGCCTGCGGATCCCTATATCGGTTTCAAACCGGACAAATGGTTCACCGATGATCCCGCTCGACAGACTTACGATACCAATCGTTTTGATCATACTTCCTCCATACATCACGTGGTTTCCTCTTCCCTGGAGTTAAAAAACACATTACGTATCTAGTATAGCATGTGCATAATAGATACGCAATGTGTATCGGGAAAGCCTTATTGTTGTTTATTTTCTTCTTTCCAATAAGCATCGTGGAACGTTGCAGGGATCAACGCGAAGATTATCGCTATAAAGATTGCCGCAGAGGCAGCCGATCTCATCCTTTGAAAACGATCTTGATGATCTTCATTCTGACCAATCCGTCGCAGAAACGGATCATCAGTTTATGGAACAGACCAACATTTCGGTAAATATCACGATAACCGCGCATGTAGCTTTTAGCTGTCACAGAGGCGAAATACTCACTCCATCCCGAAAGTTCCACTTCATCCTCAAGTGAAAAAAAGGCTCCAACGTCAGTGATCCCAGCCTCCTTCAGCCAGGTCTTCCGCATGAGCTTTGCTCCGCGTTTATTGCAGGAGTCAAAGACAAGTACGCCGTAGGAAAAATGCTCAGCCATCATATGAAACAGCTTTTTCACTTCTGCTGTCTTGAAATAGTAGAAAACACCTGCGGCATAGAAGACTGCTCCATCTCCGGCATCGATCTGATCCATCCAGGTATGATCATTCAAATCATATGCGAGATTCGTTTCCCGCTCACCCGGCGGAAGAAGATCATTTCTGACTTTGATCACATCCGGAAGATCAATGTTATAACCTTTACACAACCCGTTATCGACTTTGGAGAAGGTGTCGTCCAGGCCGCAGCCAAGGTTGACCACCGCTGCTTTTGGATGGTCCTTCAGATAATCCTCCACCTCACAACGCAGGTCATATTGACGTTGCGCTACCTCCAAAGCCCCGAACAGGCCGACGGCTGATTCCATTTTCCTACGTTTATCGGTAAAGTCATAGTCCAAGCTGTCACAGATCCTTTTCGCTTCAGGGTCGGAAAACAGTTCCGGGAATCGTTCTGAACACACGAGCCGCCCAAAAAGAGGAATGACCAGTGTCTCCTGGACCGTATTCTTCTCAATGTAGTATTTCATATTACCCATCTTCCTTGACAACATGGAAGTCGCAGCAATCCCCACCGGCACTGAGAGTCTTTGTGCGCAGCAGCTTTCCCCCCTTATACTCGATGGTCGGATAGTCCATCACACACATATGAGGCGTGAGGAACATCAGATCCTCCTGCTGCCCGATCTTACAGACCCCGCATTCCCTATGCGTCACATAGTATTCCGGTACCGACAGATCATAAGAAAAATCAAAGACCCAGTCCATGGGGTATTCCCGTTTCTTTGACCGTTCCGAACCACGGACATATGTATCGATCTCTTTTTGATCGAAGCAGTTTTTCCCCTGATAGAAGCGCTTCATCATGTCGCTCTTGCAGATAGCATTGATCATCCCATCGAAAACATCCATCGTGATATGCTTTGGATCTGCCTTATAGTAGGAGAATCCATAACAGGCGAGATACATCACAGGCGCGAACATATTGTCCTTCATAGAACCGATGGAAGGCGTTCTTTTGACCATCGCTTCATATTCCTCCCGATGCTTTTTCTTAAATGCCTGTATGTTCAGATCCGGGACGGCCTCCGCCGTATATCCGTAGACGATCTTGCCAAACATGATAGGAAACAATCTTCCAATGATCCCAAGTTTCACTGTTCTTCCTCCTCATCGTCCAGCAATCGCGTCAAACAATCCATGCTCAGCAAAATCGTAGACGTGTTGTGCAGCAGTGCGCTTGCCGCCGGAGCGAGAAGTCCGAACGCACCAAGCAGGATAAGTGCTCCGTTAAAACCCATCACGAATCGATAGTTTCGGTTGATACGCCGCATTAGCGCATTGCTCAGGCGTTTCAGCCAGATAAGCTCACCAAGATCTTCTGCCGCAATGGTCACATCTGCGACCTCTCTTGCTATGACAGCACCGCTGCCTACAGCAATACCTACGTCAGCCAGTGAAAGTGCTGGCGTGTCATTGATGCCATCACCGATCATGATCACGGTCCTTCCAGCTTCGTGCTCCGCTTTGATGAAGTCCGCCTTGTCCTCTGGAAGCACCTCTGCCCTGTATTCATCGACCCCTAATGCACTTGCTACGGCTTCTGCAACTCTCCGGTTATCACCTGTCAGCATAACCGCCTTACTGATCCCTTCCTTATGCAGAGTTCTGACAGTCTGACGCGCTTCGGGCCGAAGCGGGTCACTGATTCCGATCGCTGCGGAAAGAATGCCGCCAACGCCCAGATACAGCCACGAGACTGATGGCGATAGACTGTCAAAGAGAGACTGGTCTTCAGGCAGGATCTCCACGGACTCGTCTTCAAAGATGAAATGCGCGCTGCCTATGACGGCGCGATTCTCGCCGATCTTGGTCGCGATCCCGTGCGCAACGACATACTCGACTTCACTGTGCATCTCACTGTGATCGAGTCCCTGATCAGCGGCCGCCTTTACGACTGCATTCGCAACAGAATGCGGAAAATGTTCTTCAAGACATGCCGCAACTCTCAGCATTTCCTGCGGATCTTCACCGCCAAAGGGAACGACTTTCACGACTGTCGGGCATGCTTTTGTCAGCGTTCCTGTCTTATCAAAGATCACCGTATCTGCTTCGCTGATCTTTTCCATGAACTTTCCACCTTTTACAGTGATCTTATGCCGACCGGCCTCCCGCATGGCTGACAATACGCTGAGCGGCATAGAGAGCTTGAGCGCACAGGAGAAGTCCACCATAAGAACCGAGACTGCCCTGGCAATGTTCTTAGTGAGCAGCCAGGTCGTCAGACTTCCTAAAAGGCACCAGGGTACCAGTTTGTCAGCAAGGTTTGTCGCCCTTCCTTCTACAGCAGATTTCAGACGTTCAGAGTCCTCGATCATACGGACGATCCTGTCGTACCGGTTTTCACCCGTGGGGTGCGTTACCCGGATCACACAATTGCCCTCTTCCACAACGGAACCTGCATAAACAGCTGCTCCAGGGCGCTTTGCCACCGGAACGCTCTCTCCGGTCAACGACGCCTGATTCAGCATAACATCGCCGTCCACCAGAATCCCGTCCAAAGGCAGGATATGTCCTGTATGGACAACGATCCTGTCTCCCGGAACGATGCTGTCGAGAGAAGCGATACTTTGCCTGCCATCTTCGTTCAAGCGCCAGACCTGATCGACCTGAAGTGACATGCTTCTCGCCAGATCTTCCACAGACTTTTTGTGGGTCCACTCGTCAAGCGTTTCACCCACATTCAACAGGAAATGGACAGACCCCGCGGTCTGATGGTCTCCTGTCAAAAGGGACGCACCTATGGCAACACCATCAAGGACATCAACCGTCAGTCTCCGCGAAGCGATCACAAACACTGCTTGCACAAACCGCGGTATCGTCTGACAGATCGTGATCGCCGCGCGAAGAGGGCTCGGTAGTAAAATACGCTTTAAGCAGTGCCTGAAAACGAGAAACACGAGCTTTTCCTTATAAGCCCGGTTCATAGCACGGCTGCTGTGCGTCTGCGGACCTGTCATCTGCTCAGCCTTTTCATAGGTGAAGCAAGAAAGGGTCCTGCAAAGCGTTGCCTTCTCTCCGTGATAGATCACCGTAACGCCGCACGTTCGTTCATGGACTGTTACATCATCTATATCCGGTTGCGCACGAAGCCAGGCTTCCAGAAGATCCGCCTGCTGCAGACTCATAGATCGCACATCCGCCCTAAGACGCATCCTTCCGGGCGACTCGTGCAATATCTGAAATCTCATGCTTCTGCACTTTCTTCGATGAACTGGGCTTCTTCAGCTTTTTTACGATCCTCATTGATCTGTTTTGCGTCAGCAAGGATATCTGAGCAACCCTCTTGGATCAGCTCTACATGCTTCATCACTTCATCTTTGCCGCGAAGTACAGCAGCAGTTGTGTGCGTGTAGACCTTACGTGCATCCTTACCAGACAGGATCTTAAGACCTGCCGATCCAAACAGCGTTCCCCCGAGAAACAGTGCGATCTTTCCTCCGATCGTCATTTTCAATTCCTCCTTGTTTTTGTATTCTTTTGCTTTATATACATACAGCCCGATATGGCTGCAAGTAACGACATTTTCTCCTGCCAAAGCTCCCGTTACAGATCAAGGAGCTCCTGTGCCATCCGATCCGGATAAAACAGTGCCATATCCCCGTGATCCATCCCCGCAAAACCTTTGAAAACTGTATCAGGAACGAATTTTCTCATATATTTCAGATCCCAGTCTCTCGCCTTGCGCTCTTTCTCCGCGCACCAGTAGTAAACCTTTCCAGTAAAACGCATGGTCTTCTTTGGCATTTGAAAGTTATTGCAGGAATCGAATGTGTTCCACAGCGTCTTATACGTGCAGTGACGGAAGATATGCGCTACATATTTTATGTCCTCAGCACTGTACTTGGTGGAGCTAAAGGCTTTCACGATCACTTTTTCTCCGCCAAGCTTTCCGAGCGCCATCATTCCGAAATCGCGCAGCGCGATGAACCGGGTCCATATCCATGGCAGCTGATAGGGAGTGATCCCTCCATCCATGATATAATTCTGTGCTTTCAGCTTTCCGTCCGCCGCCATCCGAAGCACGATGCTCCCGCCCATAGAACAGCCGTAGATCGCCTTTACTTCCCGTATCCCTTTTTGCCGAAGATCCTCTGCTAACTGTGACGCGGTCAGCTCTACAGAAAAGAACTGGGAATCATCCTTTAGGTCATATCCCGGGATGGCCGGTATCAACAAATGATACTGCTTCTCCAACAGTGGGACGACTTTTTCAAAGTAGTCCCATGTCACCAGCGACGGATGGATCAACAGGATACACTCCGGATTCTCCTTGCCATATTCATAGATCCTCATACGATTCCTTCGTCTCTTTCTCCAGCATATCCTTTTATTTTCTTGCCAGTACCGTGATCCACGGCTTGGACAGATGATGATCGCTCTTGACTTCTGAGAAGCCTGCTGCTTTCAGCGCCGCTTCGATCTCCTCTGCCGTATGGTTCTTCATGCCATCGATGATTTTTTCATACTTTAAACTTGTGGGATCCTTCCCGTCCGATTCATTGCAGATCATAAACAATCCTCCAGGCTTCAGAATCTTCACCACCTGCGAGAAGCATTTCTCAAGTCCTGGCCAGAAATAGACCGTTTCAAACGCCGTAGCGAGATCGAACGCTCCTGCCGGGAGCTGAAGATCTGAAACATCTCCTTGCTGGACCGTGCAGCGTCCGGCAGAGATCATAGCCTTGTTATACGCTTTTGCTTTTTCCACGGACAGTGCAGAATAGTCTACCGCTGTTACATGCGATTTCGGATATTTCTTCAACATCTCACCCGCGTTCCGTCCGCCGCCACAGCCCAGATCCACGGCTCTTTCCAGTGTGACAGCAGGCAGGTGGCTAAATCCCCAGTCCGCCAATTTGGCATGCCCTGAATTCATTCCGTTGACCATCATTTTCCCGAGAATGCCCTCAGGTTTTCGTGTCTGGCTCACAAAAGCCTTAAACAGTCCCATTGTCTGTCCTCCTTAAAATTCTACTCTTTCATCCTCATCTTTCTCATAACCGCAACGGCACAGGGAATACGTCCGTCGGCTAACAGGAGTTTTACGTCGTGATACCCAGCATCCTGGAAAAACTTCCGATAGTTTTCCACGGTAAACTGCCTTTTGAAATCCGCCCCGGCTTTCCCAACTGCACCGGCAAAACTGCTTGTATTTCCTTTGGAATCTTGATTCATATAAGTCGGGATGATCAATATTCCGTCATCTTTACAGACACGGTTCAATTCGCTTAAGGCCGTCAAAGGATTATCCAGCAAGTGGATCACGTTTGCCGCTACGACCTTATCAAAGCTGCTGTCCGGATAGGGAAGTGCTGTGATATCGGCCTGTGCGAAAATGACATTATGAAAAACAGTGCAATTCTTTTCAGCCTTTTTCAGCATTTTTTGTGAAAAATCCGTCGCAGTAAGCTGACCGCATTTCGCTGCAATCACTGTACTCAGAAGCCCTGTTCCGCACGCACACTCCAACACCGTGTCACTGGGCTCTATCAGATCCACGACGATGTCCTTCAGCTTTTGATGCGTTTTTCTATTGATCACATTGACGAAGACATCATATACACCTGCTACTCTATCCCAAAACATCCTGCAGTCTTCTTTCGTTAGTTCTTGCTAACTGCATGTCAAAAAAAATTGCCGTTATTGCTGGAATCATGATCTGAAGGCATCCTTATGAACAGTCCAATCACGATAAAACGCGAAGGAATAATTAGTTTTAGCTAACCGCCATCTATTATATTCCACCTGTGGAAGAAAATCAAGAGCTAAGAAAACAGTTCCCGGTACTCTTCCAAACCCGTCTTTAGCCTGTAAAACCAGGAAGATCTTAGCCTTGTATCCATTATCGTATCATTAAGATCTGCGCTCATTCAAACTCCATCCGTAGGGTAAAGTTCTCCGGAAGGTTGGTCATCTCCGTTTTGAGAAAAATCGGATACATGTATTCATCCTTCAACCGGTCGAATGCCAGCCACTCAAATGTATGTGTATGATGTTTCTCTTGAAGCGTAAACTTCTCGCCCTTTTCCAGTATTTCTGAGCCTTCCGCATCCAGCAGGAAATAGACACAAAGCTCATGATAATGCAATTGATCTACATCCTCCGTAAAAAATCCCTGATTGAGCCATAGAGGACGAATCATACGGGGCGTAACGCCCAGTTCTTCCTGAATCTCCCTTATAACCGCCTGTTCCGCCGTTTCACCCATTTGTACTCTGCCACCAGGCAGATAGTAGTATGGCGAGCGCTCATCACGCATGGCAAGGACTTTGTCATCGTGGATCATGATCCCACAAACCCGATAATTGAATTTGCTGTTTCCGACAACATATGAAATATCTAAAGACTTCAACTCGCTGATAAACTTCTGTATGCGTTCTGTTACCAGCTCATCTTTCTTCATGGAAACTAGCTCATCCTTTGTGACCCATTTGTATGCTGACGTTTCTCCTTCTTGAAGCAGGATGTTTCCTTTAGGCCAGTCTGTCACACAAAGGAACTCAACATAAATCGAATGATTATTATCATCGACAACACGGCCGACTTCTGTCAAGGCTTCTGATTTGATTCCGGTCTCTTCCTGCAGTTCTCTGATGGCACAGGCAAGAGGACCTTCTCCCTTCAGGGCGGAACCTCCTGCTGTTGCTTCCCACATACCGCCGAAGTGCTTTCTGACGTCCCGTTGCATTAAAAGATATGAGCCATCTGCATGTCTGACGATCACGTCGGTTACGAGATGATAGACTCCGTCCGGGATCGCCTCTCCACGGACCAAAGTCATTCCTTCTATGATCTCAAATTCTTTACTATAAGCATCCCAGACTTCCATTTGATCCTCCCATATTCCCGGCTATTATAAGCATTTCCTTGACAGCAGAACGATAGCCCAACGCCTCATTTATACGCTATATAAACATCCATTCCTTCTCCCTCTGTTTCAAAACATGGGATCACTTCATGCTCCACTCGTTCCAGACCGTTAGTTCACATAAAATCAAACAAAGTGCGATATGCTCCCGGTATTGTTACAAAGGGATTATCATACGGTCTTTCAATGTGAATGGCCACATATTTTTGCACTGGTTGTTTCTTGATCTGAAACCCTTTGGGTTTTACGTCGTCAGGCAATATCAAGGATGGTCGCATCGCTTTACGGATCTGTACTGATCACTGTAATCAGACCTTCCCATTCTTCTTTCGTCAGCAGATTTACATATCCTTTTCTTGTTTCGCCCATCTGGGGAACGGGAACCTCATCGCTCGTCCACTGATGCCTGAAGCCGAGCTTTTCCTGTACACGTTTCGATTTCTCATTGCCATCGTAGTAACCACACCACACCAGGTCAAGGTTCAGATCTTCAAAGGCATGGCGCAGCAGTTCTCTTGCTGCCTCCGGCACAAGGCCACGCCCCCAATATGGAACCCCCAGCCAGTATCCAAGTTCCGCTTCATCATCCTTAGATGCAAGATCGTTATGATGCAGGCCTATGCTGCCAATGGGAAGTCCAGTCTCCTTCAGCACAATGGCATAGGTCTCCGGTACCATCAATACATCTCGAATGACCTGACGGCTGTTCTCCACACTGGTATGCACCGGCCATCCGGCAATCGGACCGACTCGAGGATCTTTTGCGTATTTATAACATTCTTCCGCATCCGTTTCCTCCCACGGACGGAGAATGAGGCGTTTTGTTTCTAACGTCATTTTACTTACTTCCTGTTCTTTGATGCAGGCAGCTCCGGATACATCGCGTCCAAAAGGTCTCTCAGAAACTCCTTATTATCCACGTCATCCACGAGCAGCATTTCCTTTGCGCCTTCATACGGCAACTCCATGTCTGCATTTGGCATCATTACCACAGCAGTTTTTGTCGGCTTTACAAGAAGACGGTCATCATAAATGCCGCCGACAATCTTGCCGCGATAATAGAGGATGTATTCTCCCATCATCGCACGATAGGATATGTCCTCCAGTTCTGACAACTGTTCCAATATGAATTCCAAGTATTCTTTGCTTGATGCCATCTTTGCCTCCTAATACTGCTCCCCCCACTGCCGATGAGGGCAATGTGGGAAGCCTTAGTGTGCGCTGTATGCCAATTAATAAAGTTTATATACATCGCAACAATCCGATAGTCTCAATCTCCGTTTTTGCTCTTAATAGCGAAACGAGAGTTACAGCAACAGATTTCCTCAATTCTGCGTTCTCGCTCTGTGGAAACTTATTTACGCTCTCACTAACGGTTCAAACCCGCAAACGCCCTTATTTCAAGCTATTTCTGGGCTCTTTACCTCATTTCCTCGACAGCAAAACGACAGTCTCACTAAACAGTTAGTTGCGGAATAAATCGACAATCAGGAATTATTTTTGCTTTGCTTCAGATAATCTTGTAGAGCTCGTAACAGTTGTGTCCTTGGGGAACATCTTTGAGTTCACCTCTGAGCAGATAGCCGTTTTTTTTGAAGAAATCGACATTCCAGTCGCCTGCGCTTGTCAAAACAACAAACGTGTTGTTTTCCTTTGCCAGTTTTTCCACTTCC
>JAILDJ010000021.1 GCA_024689505.1 Clostridiales bacterium | reverse complement strand
TCATCGCCATGTGTCCCATCATTACGATGTCTGGCCGGGCCGTGCCGTGACACCCGAACGCGAGCCCGCCCTTGCCGAAGCGATCTGCATCTCGAACCGCAAACGCGGCCAGCAGGACGACTCCGCCCATGGCATCATCCACCGCGCCTTCACCGCCATCCGGTTGAAGGACAAGGAAGAGCTGGAGCAGAATCTTGGCCAGCTGATCGGCCACGGGTTCGTACGACGCAACCTTTCGACGGCACACTTCCCCTATCGCGGTCAGTTCCCGGATCTGCAGGGCGCCATGCCCGCCCTTCTGCTGGAGATGTGTGTCTATTCCGAACCGGGCATCGTTGAATTTCTGCCTGCGATGCCGGATACTTTCTCAGCAGGCAAACTGCAGGGCATCTGGCTCTATACCTGGGCGAAACTGCACTGCCTTACATGGGTTGCAAATGGCCTGACTGCACAGATCACGTCTGATCGGGATCAGGTCCTGACCCTGCGCATCCGACGGCCGATCGCACGATTCCTGGTGAACGGCGAAGAGCTGCCGCTGGAAGGGGATCATGTGGAAGTCGGGTTCAAACAGGGCGAGACGAAGGAGATCCACATTATTTTCTGACAATTTCAGCCACAAAAACAGGAGCTGCCTCATCAGGCAGCTCCTTTATTTTTACAGTTTTTTCACGCCGAAAGTCACCTTCTCGCCGTTGACGTTCCACTCTTTGACGTAGAAACCGTCATCAGCCTCAGCCACTAATTCGTCAGTCAGCGTATCCGCCTGGATCGCTGCCGCATTGTCCGCCACGATCTTGGTGATCTTCTCGTTATTCCCATAGGCGAAAGCGATATGATCCATGACCTCGAACCCGGCTTCCTTACGCATGGTCTGCACTTTGCTCACGACCTCACGCACGAAGCCTTCCTCCAGCAGTTCTTCGCTGAGGTTGGTATCCAGGACGACCGTCACACCACCCGCGGATTCCGCAACGAAGCCCTCTTTCTGGGCGGTCTCGATCAGCAGATCCTCTTCCAGCAGCGTGATCTCGTCGTTGATCTTAAGCGCTCCGGTCTCTTTGAGTTCCGCCATGGCAGCCGCACCATCTACGGAAGACAGCGTATTGCGGATCAGACCCAGCTGCTTGCCGAACTTAGGACCGACCGTCCGCAGATTCGGTTTGAAGCTGTAGGTGATGAACCCTTCCGCATCATCCACGAATTCGATCTTCTTGACGTTCAGTTCATCCGCGACGATGGCCATGCAAGCCTCGTCCAACGCGCGCGGTGCCTGTACGTACATGGTACCGATCGGCTGACGATTCTTGATATTGGCCGTATTGCGGGCTGCACGTCCCTCGACGACGATTTTCAGGACTTCGTCCATCTCAGCTTCCAACTCCGGATCGATGCGTGCCGCATCGGCCACCGGGTAATCGCACAGATGGACGCTTTCCGGTGCGTTCTGATCCACAGAGCAGACCAGATTGCGATAGATCTGCTCCGCCATGAACGGGATCATCGGAGCGGCCAGTTTCGCCACAGTGACCAGAGCTTCGTACAGGACCAGATACGCATCGATCTTATCCTGTTCCATGCCCTTCGCCCAGTAACGCTCACGGCTGCGGCGTACATACCAGTTGGACAGATCGTCCACGAAGTTGTCCAGGGTGGTAGCAGTCTCCACGATCCGATAGTTCGACAGATGCTCATCCACTTTCTGGATCAATGTATTCAGGCGGGACAGCAGCCACTTATCCATCACGCCGAGGTTCTCATAATCCAGCGTGTACTGCGTCGGATCGAACTCGTCGATGTTGGCATACAGGACGTAGAACGCGTAGGTGTTCCACAGCGTGCCCATGAACTTGCGCTGTCCTTCCGTGACGGCTTTGTCGTAGAAACGGTTCGGCAGCCAGGGAGCGCTGTTGGTGTAGAAATACCAGCGGATCGCGTCAGCGCCATGCTTCTCCAGCGCTTCGAAAGGATCCACCGCGTTGCCTTTGGACTTACTCATCTTCTGGCCGTCCTCATCCAGGACAAGACCCAGGACGATGACGTTTTCATAGGGGGACTTGCCGAACAGCAGGGTACCCAGAGCCATCAGAGTGTAGAACCACCCGCGGGTCTGATCGACCGCTTCAGAAATGAACGCAGCCGGATACTGCTGCTCGAACAGTTCCTTGTTCTCGAAAGGATAATGATGCTGTGCGAAGGGCATAGCACCGGAATCGAACCAGCAGTCGATGACTTCCGGTACACGGTGCATCTCTCCGCCGCATTCCGGGCACTTGAGCACGATCTCATCGATATACGGGCGATGCAGCTCCACCGTCTTGGCGCGCTCGTCACCGCTTAAATCGAAGAGCATCTGACGGCTGCCGACGCACTCCTGATGGCCGCAGCTGCATTCCCATACCGGCAGCGGCGTACCCCAGTAACGGTTACGGGAGACCGCCCAGTCCTGGATGTTCTCCAGCCACATGCCGAAGCGGCCTTCACCGATGGAACGCGGTATCCAGTTGACGGTCTTGTTGCAGGCCACCAGCTGATCCTTGACCTCGGTCATCTTGATGAACCAGGATTCACGGGCATAATAGATCAGCGGCGTATCGCAGCGCCAACAGAACGGATAGTCATGCTCGAACTTCGGCGCATCGAACAGCAGACCTTCTTTTTCCAGATCGATCAGGATCGGTTTATCCGCTTCCTTCACGAACAGACCGGCATAAGGTGTCTCCGGCGTCATATGGCCTGCACCGTCGACGAACTGCACGAAGGGCAGATCATACTTACGGCCGACCTTGGCATCGTCTTCACCGAAAGCCGGTGCGATATGGACGATACCGGTACCATCGGACATGGTGACATAATC
>JAILDJ010000260.1 GCA_024689505.1 Clostridiales bacterium | reverse complement strand
CCCAGAGTGTCAAGCTGTTTTACATATGCATCCCACTCAGCATCGGTGTAACCGCTAACAACGGCCTGGCCGTGGAAGGTGTTGATCGCAGATTCGATATCGGAGTTGTACAGGGAGTATTCCTGTGCAGCTTCTGCCGGGATGTAGGAAGCAGGAGCCATAGCCTGATTGTTCTTCAGTGCCTTCGGCTTGACCTGATAGACCATCTGCTCACGCAGGGAGGAACCAGGAGAAACTTCCTCATCATACCTCGGCATATCCTTCTTCAGGACCAGCGGGCAGCCATTGACGAAACCATAAGAATACTTCATGTTCTCATAGTTCATCTCTTCGGTAGCTTCCGGAATGATCCAGTAGCGAGAACCGTCTTCGTACTTGCCCCACAGTTTGCCTTCTTCGCCATAAGACATAGCGATGGACAGGTCCGGATCAGACTGCAGATAATCCCAGTAAGCGCAAGCGGCTTCCGGAACCTTGCAGTTGGTGGTGATGACCCAACCCGGATGACGAGCGGTCAGCAGATCCTGAACACCATTCTGGATGCCTTCGTAACCGGTGTAACCGATACGATCGATGCAGGTCCAGTTCGCAGCCTGCTCAGTACCCATGTACTCAAGAGCAGTCCAGCTGAAGTAGGTACCGACTTTGTCGTTCTTGACCTTGTTGCCAAGCTCATCCCAACCATCGGTGAAACCTTCTTTGTCGATCAGACCATCTTCATACCACTGATGAACAGCGTCAAGATATGCCTTGTAGTTCTCGGTGTTACGAGAGCACTGAACTTTGCCGTCAACAGTGATTTCATAGTAGTCGCTGTTGAAGGTACCGATGTCGAAACGACCGGACTCGTTAGCCCACAGGTGTGCGCACCACATGCCATCAGCCCACCCATAGGGGATTTCATCGGTAGCATCGCCGTTGCCGTTTGCATCGTTGTCACGGAAAGCGACCAGAGCAGCATAGTAGCTGTCCCAATCGGTCGGCAGCTCGTTGATGCCGACGTTCTTGAGCCAAGTGCTGTTCATGATCTGGATACCGTTCATGGAGTTGTCTTCCAGGCTTTCATAGAAACGAAGACCGGAATATACATGACCGGACGGAGTAACAGCTTCCTTCTCCCAGATATCGATCTGTTCCATGATGCGGAAGATGTTAGCAGCATAGGTGTCTTTCCAACCTTCGATCGGTACGAAGGACTCTTCGTACTGAAGAATGTAGGAGTTGCTCATGAGCTCGAAGAATACGTCCGGAAGGTCGCCGCCGGCCAGCATGATCGGAACCTGCTCGCCAGAGGTACCGGAAGCCAGGTTCTGCCACTCAAGGGCAATACCGGTGGTCTCGGTCGCGTTCTTAACAGCCCACTTGTTGTTCTCATCCTCTTCCAGAGTCTGAGAAGCACGCTCGTGGCATACAGAAATAGTTACAGGCTCGTCTACGGACGGATAGCCGCCGTAGTAAACGCCGTTGTCACCAAGGGTACGACCCTCAGCAGCGGGAGCAGCCTCTTCGCCGCCTTCTTCTGCAGCAGGAGCTTCCTCAGCCGGAGCTTCTTCTTCAGAAGCAGCGGGCTTTTCTTCTTCTTTGGTCTCTTCCTTCTTGGAGCAGCCAGCAAACAGGGCAACTACCATAAGGGAAGCGAGAAGAAGTGCTAAAAGCTTTTTCATTTGTTCTCCTCCTTATAGGATTTGTTGATATTGCCAAACGGGGGACACAGAGATCCCCCGCGTAAGCCGGAAACATAATACCACAAAGGTTTTGAAAAATCAACCCTTTATGGAGCCGATCATGACACCTTGTACGAAATACTTCTGGATGAACGGATACATGGCAATGATCGGGATGGTCGCTACGATAATGACCGCATACTTCAGAGTTTCACGCATCTTATTCAGAGCAGCCAGCGCCTGCGGGTCCATGTTCTGATCACCGGAACCGGCGTTGGATATCAGCAGGATCTGACGCAGGATGATCTGCAACGGAGCCTTGGACTCGTCACGCAGGAAGATCATGGCCCAGAAGTAGGAGTTCCAATAGGAAACTGCCAGATACAGGGTAACAACGGCGATGATGGCCTTGGACAGCGGGATGGCTATCTTGAATAGGAACGTTGTATTATTACAGCCGTCTATATCGGCTGCCTCCTTCAGATCCGGCGGCAGAGACTGCACGAAGTAAGAACGGATCAGGATGATGTTGTACACGGTGATGGTACCCTGCAGGATCATCATAAGACGGGTGTTCAGAAGACCCAGGCTCTTGATGATGATGTAGTAAGGAATGGTACCGCCGCCGAAGTACATCGTGAAGACGAAGAGCTTCATGATGATGCTTCCGCCGGGCAGGTCCTTACGGGACAGGGAATAACCGGCCAGGATGGAGCAAAATACACCGAGCGCAGTACCGCAGACGGTATAGATGATGGTGTTCAGATAACCCATCCAGATCTTGCCGGTACGGAAGCACTCTTTGTAACCCAGGAAGTTCCAACCCACAGGGAACAGAAGAACGGAACCGTTCTGCGCGTATTTGCCATCGGACATAGATGCGCACAGGATGTACCACAGCGGGTAGAACATGATGATGACGATGAGGATCATGAGGAAGTGGTTGATAATGTTGAACACGCGGTCGCTTGCCGACGGCTTGATGTGTGATTTATGTACAGCCATTATGAACCCTCCTTACCACAGACCGGAACCGGTCAGCTTATTGGCGACTGTATTGGCGATGATCAGGATGATGAAGTTGATCACGTTGTTCAGAAGACCAATAGCGGTGGAATATCCGTAGTTCGGCGCGGAGCCGTCCGTCGGGAATGATACATTGTAAACGTATGTGGAGATAACTTCAGATACGTCGCGGTTCAGCTGGTTCTGCATAAGCAAGACCTTCTCGTAACCAACGTTGATGATGGAACCGCACTGCATGACCAGCAGGATAACGATGGTAGGCATGATGGACGGGATGTCGATGTGCCAGATACGTTTCCAGATGGAAGCACCGTCGATGATGGCGGCTTCATGAAGTTCCATAGATACACCGGCCAGAGCAGCGATGTAGATGACCGCGCTGTAACCTGTGCCCTGCCAAACACCGGACCAAACATACATATGACGGAAGTATTTGGAAGTACCCATGAAATAGATACCATCCTTCATACCCGTGATCGATTTGATGATGGTGTTGATGAAACCGGAGTTCGGGGAGAAGAACAGCGTCATCATGGAGACCAGGATAACCGTAGAGATGAAGTACGGGATATAGGTCAGCGTCTGCGCGAACTTCTTAAAGAACACGTTGTTGATGTAGTTCAGCATGATAGCCAGGATGATGGGCATCGGGAAACCGACGATCAGCTGGTAGAAACTGATGATCAGCGTATTGCGGATCAGCCTGCTGAACAACGGGGACCTAAAGAATGTGGTGAACCACCGGGTTCCGACCCAGGGTGAACCCAGGATACCAAGGGAACCCTTGTAGTTTTTGAAAGCCAGGATCAAGCCGTACATCGGGCCGTAATGGAACATGCCGATATAGACGACCGCCGGCAGCAGGAAAATGTAGAGGATCCAGTTGTTCTTTAAGTTCTTCTTCATTTCCTTGCGGGCCTTGGCTTTAAGTGTTTTCTGCAACTCACTTTTTGCCATCGTTTCGCCTCCCAAAAGGTTAAAATTCGTGCACATGGTGTCGTAGCCCCACCATGCCATAGTGATATTGAACATTATATGCTAATATAACAGTTTCGTCAAGGCATTTTTGTAATATTCTGCCAAATCGAAAATCTCATTGTTTCAATTTTGTTACAAAACTTTCTGCCAGACGAAAAAGGCCGGGGCTTTTGCAGCTCCGGACCTCTTTCATCTGTTTTTTTACCATTCGATATGCAGATCGTAAGCAAACGTCTCCGGATTGACCTGATATTTCGGGTCAAGCTGCGGACCGCAGCTGCCGGAACCGATGCCGCTCATCGCAAAGTCGATGTTGACGACGGTGCTTCCGCACTTCTCGATCTCATAATTGTGCATCTTCTTCGTCAGCTCTTCATCCGTATATTCGGAAATATTGAAGCTGAAGGGCTGGCTGGAACTGAAGGCGACACCATCGGTACCATTGCAGACACGGACCTTGTCCACACCGTAGTGAGAACCGTTCTCCTGCGGCTTCAGATAATCCTCATGATTCTTCTTCGCCGTGGTGTTGAACGCACCGTACCAGGAAGCGCGGCGCTTGTCGATGTAGCTTTCATCCGGGCCATAGCCGAGATACGCAGCGTTCGCATAGTCCTTCGGCAGGAAGAAACGCAGACCCAGGCGTGGCAGGAACGGCATTGCCTGCTCCTTGGTGCCTTCCATCTTCACGTTCATCGCGCCATCCTTGCCGATCTCGAAGGTCGCGCAGATATCCAGGACCTTCTGCAGGAAGATCGGAGCCAGGGAGAAATGCACTTTGATATAGCCTTTACCGTCCTGAACACAGGTCTCTGCCTCGTATACACGCGGAAGGACGCGGTCAAAACCGGCCATCTCCCACAGACGGCGGACATTACGGTCGTTGTCCGTAGGTGCGCGCCAGATATTGACAGCCACAGGGGCGGTGATCATGGTCTTGCCGTTGATGGTGATATCCGTGAATTCCGCACGGAACGTATCGAACGCATAGCGGAAATTCGGGCCGCATACGACGATCTCACGCTCGGTCTGGCATACTTCAACGCCTTCCGCAGCCTCGACGGCCTTCAGCTCGTTCTGCGCTTCATTGAGGACCAGCTGATCGAAACCAAGCTCATGGCCTTTCTTGGTCAGCGCCTTGTCTTTGGCCTGATAATAGGTGATCTTGATGAAAGCCTTGCCTTCCTTCGGGGCCTCGAAGCCCAGATCCACGCATACGTCCTGATGCGGCTCGCAGTCGATCGCAGGCACTTCACCGCAGGCGACTTTCTTGCCGTCCACCGTGATCTCGTAAACAGCGCAGACTTCATCCTTGACGTTGACGAAATCCAGATAGTTATGGAAGCAGATCACGCCTTCCTTGTCGGTGAGCGCCGCACGGATCGGACGCACCACGTTCTTGAACTCGCGCAGGCCCTGGCTCGGCGTACGGTCCGGATAGACCATACCATCCATGCAGAAGTTGCCGTCATGCGGGAATTCGCCGAAGTCGCCGCCGTAGGCGTATTTCTTCTTGCCGGTCTCGGTGACACCGGTCAGCACGCCGTGGTCGCACCACTCCCAGATGAAGCCGCCGGCAAAGCCGTCGTACTTGGTGATCAGTTCCTGATAGTCCTCGATATCTCCAGGGCCATTGCCCATCGCGTGGATGTATTCGCACTGGATGAGCGGCTTGTCCAGAGGCTTCTGCATATCTGCTTCGATGCTCTCACGGGACTGATACATGTGGCTGTAGACATCGAACATGGAGATGTCCTTGTTATCGTAATCCTCGGGCTCCAGATACCAGTTCTCGTAATGGACGAGGCGGCTCGGATCCGCCTGTTTGACCCAGCGGCCGGCAGCTTCGAAGTTCTCGCCCATACCGGACTCATTGCCCAGAGACCACATGATGACGGACGGATTGTTCTTGTCACGCTCGACGTTCATCCGGGAACGATCGATCGTGGCTTCGGTGAAGATCGGATTGCGGGCGGTCAGGCAGTAGCGGGTCGCATGGGACTTAGCCGCTTCCGGATTGCCCCAGCCCAGCATCGCGGTCTTGATGTCCATGATCGCGGTGGAACCGTGGGACTCCAGATCCGCCTCGGCGATCAGGTAGAAGCCGTATTCGTTGGCCAGCTGCGGCATCCACGGTGCGTTCGGATAATGGGACGTGCGGATCGCATTGATGTTGTGCTCCTTCATGATGCGCATGTCCTTGATGAGCTGCTCACGGCTGATGGTATAGCCGGTGACAGGATCGCTGTCGTGACGGTTGGTGCCGCGGAACTTGATCTGCTTGCCGTTCACGGTGATCATGATCTTGTCCTTGATCTCGATGACACGGATACCGACCTTCTGGCAGATGACTTCGTCCTCGGTCTCCAGGACCAGCTTGTAGAGCCACGGAGTCTCAGCGTTCCAGGTCTTTGCCTCAGGAACATCGAAGCAGGCTTTGCCATCGACCACGTCGACAGTGCCGATCAGGCAGCCGCAGGGCTTGTACAGGGATGCCTTGACCTTCGGGCAGCCGTTGTACTTAAGATCGACGGATACGGTGCCGTTTGTGTAGGTCTCGTCCAAAGCGGTGTGTACGAACAGATCGCGGATGTGATCCTGCGGACGGACCAGGATATACGTGTCGCGGAAGATACCGGACATGCGCAGCTTGTCCTGGTCTTCCAGATAGCTGCCGTCGCACCATTTCAGGACCGCGACGGTCACGCGGTTCTCACCGTCCTGTACCAGATCGGTGATGTCGAACTCGCTGGTGGAATGGGAGACCTGGCTGTAGCCGGCGAAAGTGCCGTTGATCCACAGATAATAGCAGGAATCCACACCTTCAAAGTTCAGGTAGAAGCGTTTGTCACCCTTCTCGATGCAGAATGTGCGGCTGTAGACACCCGTGGGGTTCTCTTTCGGCACATACGGCGGGTCGAAGGGGAAGGGATAGCGGACGTTGGTATACTGATGGCGGTCATATCCATGGTTCTGCCATACAGACGGTACCGGGATCACGTCGTCGAACTGGCAGGTGTTACTGCCGCAGTCGGCCGGCACATCATAAATACTGTCATAGTATTTGAACTGCCAGTCACCGTTCAGGCTGATCACGCGGGACGAGCCGCAGGGGCACGTCTTGTCCTCGTCCTCTTTGGCGAAGGGGATGTAATACGCGCGGTGCTCCGTCGTGCCGATGTGCAGCGCTGACGGATCTTCAAAATACTTTTTCTCGAGAAGCATGTGATTCCTCCTGTTTCTTAGAGATTTATAACTGCAGAACCGCATCCATGTGCGGTCCAATATGCACATAACAGATCAGCGGTAGACTTCGGCCTGGCCTGCCAGCAGACGTGCCATACGCTCCGCATCCGGGTAGCCTTCCATATCGCCTGTGGTCTGGGTGGCCAGCGCCCCCGCGATGCCGCCCATGCGGCCCGCTTCTTCCAGCGTCTTGCCGGTCAGGATGCCCGCCAGGAAACCGGCATTGAAGCCATCCCCTGCACCGACCGTCTCCAACGGTTTGCACGGATAGGGCGGGATCTTGAGGATGCCGCCGTCCCGCACGGATACGACGGCGCCGTTGCCGCCGTCCTTGATGGCGATGTACTGCGCGCTCCCCTGCCCATACAGGACTTCCAGAATGTCCGGGGCTTCACGGACCCCGAAGAGGAAATCCGCCTCATCGATGCCCAGCATGACGATATCCGCCTGCAAAGTCAGGTCACGGAGCGTATCGATATCCTGCTGGCCATGCATCAGTTTCTTACGTATATTCGGATCGAAGCTGAAGCAGATGCCGCGTTCTTTCGCGATGCGGACCGCTTCCAGGACCGTCTCGCGGCAGCTGTCGGACAGCACCGGCGTGATGCCTGTCAGATGCAGGACGTCGGCCCCTTCGAACCATTCCGGCTTCAGGTCTTCCGGCTGCAGATGGCTGGCCGCGGAATTTTCTCTATAGTAGAATACCGTGGTCTCGCCGCCGTATTCGCGCTGTTTGAACATGATACCCGTACGATGGTCCGGATCGATGACCGAACCCTTGGTATCTACGCCTTCCGCGCGGATCATATTCAGCACGTAATGACCGAATTCATCGTTGCCGACACGGCTCATCCAGCAGCTGTCCAGGCCCAGTTTGGCCAGACCGATGGCGGTATTGGACTCCGCTCCGGCCAGACGCGCGCGGAATTGGTTCTCATACCGCAGCGCACCGTAGTTATCCGGCGTAAAGACGACCATGGATTCACCAAATGTAATGATCTTAGGCATGGTATCAGCCCTCCTTGTTTTCAAAGGTCAGCGGGGGTTCGTATCCTTCAAAAATGACTGTATCCTGACCCACCGTGTCCTCGATCTTTCTGCTGGTCCAGCAGACCCGTTTGACGCCCAGAAGCTCCGCGAACCGGACAGTCAGCGGTTTTTTGACCAGATCATAAGCGATGAAATGCGGGCGGCTCTTCACATTGAACAAACACAGACTCATAGCCAGCGCTTTCCACTTGGACACAGCATGCCCATATCCCTCAGGAGCGCAGGCCAGCTGACCGCGCACGATCTCCGGCGCATGCTCCCGGAACCAGGCCACGATCGTCGGATCGAAGCTTTCCACGCAATAATCGCCCTCATACTCTTTCAGGATGGCCAGGGTCTTCTCGCACAGTTCCTCATTGCGGCCGCGGGTGGTCTTCAGTTCCACGATCATCGGGCCACGGCCCGCATAGACGTTCAGGACTTCGGTAAACAGCGGGATGGTCTGATCCGAGCCCAGCAAAGACTGCTGCTGGAGTTCTTCCAAAGTCAGGTCTCCGATGAACGCTTCGATGCCGCAGACGCGCTTGAGATCATCATCGTGGAAGACCACGACTGCACCGTCTTTGGACAATGTGACGTCCAGTTCAACACCGTAGCCTTTGGCGCCGGCCGCATCAAAGGCCGCCAAAGAGTTTTCAGCCACCGCTCCGTCGCCCGAATGCAGGCCGCGATGCGCGATAAAACGATTCTGGAACGGCGCGTATGCCTCTTCCGAGACCTTCGTGCCCGCCGCAAGATAGCCGCCGGCCAACGCACCCAGTCCAGCCAGATTGATGATGCTTCTGATCTTCATGATATCATCCTTTCCGGTATTTCAATGTCTGGTCTTATTATACGGCCTTTTCCATCCTCAGGCAAGGCCCTCTTTGAAGCATTTCATCATCTCATTGGTCAGGCTGTAGTCGCTGGGCTGCAGCTCGATCTCCTCCCGCTGCACCCATTCCGCGTACTTCAATTCCTGATCATCCCGATGGATGGTCGGGTCCCCTTCGACGTCGCAGTAGAAGCCGGCCAGGATGTCGCTGGCGATGCCCCAAGGCTGCGACTTATAATAGCGGATGTTTTTCACTTGCAAGCCGGTCTCCTCCATGACCTCCCGGGCCACGGTCTCCTCCAGTGTCTCACCGATCTCGGTGAAGCCGGCCACCAACGCGTTGATCGTGTTCGGACCTTTGTACCGGGTGATCAGCAGCTGGTCGCCATGGGTCACGCCCACGATGACCGCCGGATTGATCCGCGGATAGATGGTGCCGCCGCAGTCGGGACAGACCCTGGCCCGCTCTTTTGGAGAATTCTTCATGCGGTGCCCGCACCTGCCGCAGAACATGGTGTTCTCGTACCACTCGGCCAACTGATGTGCAGTAAAAGCCGCAAAGGCGTAGGTCCTTGGCTGCAGGTTCCAGCGGCGGATCTCCCGCAGGCTCACATATTCAAAACCCTCCGGTGTCTCCGGATCCAGCGACAAAAAGAATTCCTCGTCGTCCAGCGTGAACAAGTAGTCCACGACTTCCAGGTAGTCAAAGTCCTGCGCCTGAGGAAATGCCATCGTCTGCTGCTCCTGGTCGATC
This sequence comes from Clostridiales bacterium, assembly GCA_024689505.1. GTDB lineage: Bacteria > Bacillota > Clostridia > Lachnospirales > Bianqueaceae > RUG159. The sequence continues at coordinate 5,035 of JAILDJ010000260.1, read as the reverse complement.
TTCAACAGCATGCGGCCCTCCTTCCAGGCAACGATCCGGCTGTCCGCCGCTGGTTTTTGGTTCAGTTTGTATTGGTTATCAAGGTGATGGGGGTAGATGTCCTGGATCATAAGTAAAGCTCCTGATGATTTTCTTCTATCATACTATAGTTTTATGGATTTGTCTCCATGATCTTCCAGCACTTCTTGCAGCAAAAGCCACGACCCTTGCAGGCCGTGGCTTATCGTGATCAATCCGCGCTCAATTGTGAGGTATACAGCTGATAATACAGTCCGTGCTGCTGCATCAAAGCATTGTGGTTGCCGCTCTCGGCGATGCGGCCATCCGAGATGTACATGATGCGGTCGCAGTCCTTGATGGTGGACAGACGGTGCGCCACCACGAAGGACGTACGGTTCTTCAACAGTTCCTTGATGCCTTCCTGCACCAGGATCTCCGTGTTGGTATCGATGGAGGAAGTCGCCTCGTCCAGGATCAGGATACGCGGGTCGGACAGCAGGGTCCTGGCGAAGGACAAAAGCTGCCGCTGGCCGGCGGACAATACGTCTCCCCGTTCGTCGACCTGGGTATAATAGCCCTGCGGCATCTTGGAGATGAACTCATCCGCGTGCACACGTTTTGCCGCCGCGATACATTCCGCATCCGTGGCATCCAGGCGTCCATAGCGGATATTCTCGATGATGGTGCCGGAGAAAATGAACGTATCCTGCAGCATGATGCCCATCTGCGAACGGATGGATTTCAGCGTAGCGTTGGCGATGTCGTGCCCGTCGATGGCCACGACGCCGCTCTTCAGATTGTAGAACCGGGAGATCAGGTTGATGATCGTGGACTTGCCTGCGCCTGTCGGACCCACCAGTGCGATACTCTCTCCCGCATGTGCCGTAAAGGACACGTTCTTCAGGATCGGACGATCTTTCTCATACTCGAAGACCACATCCAGGAAGGAGACCTCTCCCTCGATGTCGGGCAGTGTCTCAGCCCCTTCCGGATCCGTGACGGAGACCGGTTCGTCCATCAGCTGGAAGATACGCTCCAGATAGGAGACCGTGTTGATCATCTGGTTGTAATAGTTGGACAGGTTCTGGATCGGGGTCCAGAAGCGGTTGGCATAGCTGGTCATAGCGATCAGCACACCCAGCGCCAGCGTGTCACGCAGATAATAAACGCCGACGAAGTAGATGGCGAACTGCACCAGACGCTGCAGCACGAAGGTGATGGGCCAGATGCTGTGGTTGATGGTCACCGCGTGCAGATAGGCCTTGCGGGATTCGGTCGCCAGCTGGCGGTTGATCTCCGCATTGTAGGCTTCCCGGGCAAAACTCTGGGTCACACGCTCACCATTGATGCTTTCCGCCAGATACGCGGTGAAGTTCGACTGCTTGTTGGCCTGCTGCTGCCAGGCACGGCGCTGCATCCTCTTGATGGAGAAGATGTAGATGGCGAAGACCGGAAGGCCTGCAAAGACCACCAGCGTCAGCTTCACGTGCATGCTCAGCATGAATACGATGATCAAGCCCATGTTGACGATCTCCAGCAGCACGTTGATCATGCCGTTGGTCAGGAAATCGGACACGGAGTTGACGTAGTTGATGACGCGGACCAGGATCTTGCCGTGCGGACGGCTGTCGAAATAATCGAAGGGCAGCTCCTGCAGATGCACGAACAGATCCGTACGGATGTCCCGCACGATCGACTGTCCGGCGATGGCTGAGCAGCGGCTGCGCATGCGGTTGCAGACCGCCTGGATAATGACCGTCATGACGATCAGGGCACCGGCGATCAGCAGGCTCTTCACCGCTTTATTCGGGATATAGACGTCGATCGCGTTGCGCGTGAACAGCGGCAGCAAAAGACTGCATACAGAAGATGTCAGGGAGAAGCAGAACGCGCCGATCAGAAGTTTCTTGTACTTTTTGATGTAGTGCAGGCTGCGGACCAGATGTTTCGCATTAAACTCGGTCTCCAGCGTTTCATCGACATTGAATTTATTACGCGCCATTACTTCGTCACCTCACTTTCCGCGGCAGAGACATTGCCCTGCTGGATCTGATAGATATGATAGTAATAGCCTTTTTTCTCCAGCAGTTCCTTGTGCGTGCCGGATTCCGTGATCCGGCCGTTCTCCAGGATGTAGATGCAGTCGGCGTTCTTCACGGAAGAGATGCGCTGTGCCACGATGAGGGTCGTGGCCTTCTTCTGCCTGGCGCGCAGGCGGCCCTGGATGTACTGCTCGGTCTCCAGGTCGACAGCGGACGTCGTGTCGTCCAGGATCAGGATCGGAGCATTCATAGCCAGCGCACGGGCCAGCGCCAGACGCTGCTTCTGCCCGCCGGACAGGCCCATGCCTCGCTCACCGACGATGGTATCGTATCCATCGGGCAGTTTGCGCACGAAATCATCCGCGTCCGCATCTTCCGCGGAAGCGTAGACGTTCTCTACCGGCGTATCCGGGCAGCCGTAGGCGATGTTGCTCTCCACCGTGTCGGAAAACAGGAATACGTCCTGCAATGCGATGCCGATGTTGCGGCGCAGCTGGTTCAGGTCATACAGGCGCACGTCGATCCCGTCCACCTTGACGGAACCGGAACGTACGTCGACGAAACGGGTCAGCAGGTTGAAAAGCGTGCTTTTGCCGGAACCGGTCGGACCCATGATACCAATGGTGGATCCCTCCGGGATGTGCATGTTGATATCGGTCAGGATCGGGTTGCCATCGAAGGTCAAGGTCGCGTGGTCGAAATCCACCTCTCCCTTGATCTCCTCCATGATCACAGGCTTCTCCGGGCTCTTGATCTCTACGGAAGAATCATAAAGCTCACGTACGCGCTCGCAGGAGACGCGGAAACGCTGCAGATCGTTGATCAGGAAGCCCAGCTGCGCCATGGGTGCATTGAGCATCCAGCTCATGCCGGTAAAAATGACCAGCTGGCCGACGGTGATCTGCCCCGCGATCGCCAGCAGTGAGCCGACGATGACCGCGGTCGCGTTGATGGTGTTGGCAACGGTCTCCAGCAGCGGCGAATATGTGACCCACGTCTTATTGGCTTTCAGCTGCAGTTCGAAATACTCATCGTTTTCTTTATGGAACTTTTCGATCTCGAAGGGTTCGCGGGCGAAAGCGCGGACCACGCGGTTGCCGGCGATATTCTCCTGGACCACGGTGTTGAGGCGGGACAGCTGCTGTCTCGCGTCACCGAAGATCGGGCGTACGACCTTGCCCATGCGCAGCGCGATGATGCAGGCCAGCGGAGCCAGCGCCATCTCGCACAGGGTGAACTTCCAGCTGACCGAGAAGAAAACGATCAGCACGATCACCAGCATGACGATGGCATCGACCATGGCAAAGGAGACCCAGCAAAGGAAATGATTGCAGACGTCCACATCACCGGAGCATTTATTGATCAGGTCGCCGGAACGATTGCTCAGGAAAAAGTCTCTCGTCTGCAGGCCCAGTTTCTGATACAGAGCGTTGCGCAGATCGAAGGTGACCTTCTGAGACGCTTGCTCACGGAAGATGTTGGAAAGAAAGCGGAAGATCGCCGCCGTGACACCGATGACCAATGCAAGGATCAATAGCGGCAGCATCTGACGCATGACCTCTGACGTCGGGATCTGATGGTTCTCGAACATCGGCGTCAGGACGTCATCCGCGATCCGGCTGATGATCACCGTGTTGGCTGCCAGCAATGCGTTGAACAGCAACGACATCACATAGGCAGAATACAGTTTATACTTGGACCTTCCCAGGAAAGAGAAGATCCATTTTGCTTCATGCATAGTGTTCCTCCTTTGGTTCGGAATTCAAAACCTGAAGCATTTTACCAGTTTTCGTGAAAAAAACAACCCTTTTGCAAGGGTTGTTTGGTTTAGTCCATTATTGTGCGATTATCATCCCGTTTATTCACTGAAAAGTTCGGTAGACAGGTAGCGTTCCCCGGTATCCGGCGCCAGTGCGACGATGGTCTTGCCCTCGTTCTCCGGCTTTTTCGCTTCTTCGACCGCCGCAGACAGAGCGGCTCCCGAGGAGATGCCCACCAGGATGCCCTCGGTCTTCGCGAAATACCGGGCCATCTCCAGCGCCGCTTCATTGGTCACTGCCACGACCTTGTCATAGATGGAAGTGTCCAGTGCTTTCGGGACGAATCCGGCACCGATGCCCTGGATCTTGTGTGCGCCGCCGTGTCCTTCTGTCAGGACCGGAGACGATTTCGGCTCGACCCCGATGACGCGGATCTCCGGGTCCTGCTCCTTCAGATATTTCCCGGTGCCGCTGATCGTGCCGCCGGTCCCGATGCCGGCTACGAACATGTCGACCCGGCCTTCCGTATCCTGCCAGATCTCCGGGCCGGTGGTCTCATAATGCGCCTTGGGATTTGCCGGGTTCTCGAACTGGCCGGGAATGAAGGCGTGCGGCAGGGTCTCCGCCAGCTCTTCTGCTTTTTGAATGGCACCGGCCATCCCCTTGGATCCTTCGGTAAGCACCAGTTCCGCGCCGTAGGCCTGCATCAGCTTACGCCGCTCGATGCTCATGGTCTCCGGCATAACGATGATGGCTTTGTAACCTCGTGCCGCGGCGATGGCAGCCAGGCCGATGCCCGTGTTGCCACTGGTCGGCTCGATGATCACACTTTCAGGTACGAGCTTCCCGTCCGCTTCCGCCTGATCCAGCATGGACAGCGCGACACGATCCTTCACACTGCCGCCCGGATTGAAAAGCTCCAGCTTGACCAGCAGACGCGCTTTCAGGCCCAGCGCACGTTCGATATTCTTTGCTTCCAGCAGCGGCGTACCTCCGATCAAACCTTCCAAAGATGTATATAATGCCATAGTTTCTCCTCCTGACAGTTGAAACTGCCTTTCATTTTCATGTAGAAATATGATGACGCTTCCTGGGGCTTCTGTCAAGTCTCTTTCAATACATTTTTTCAGCAACCCCTTGATAATCGTCCCGCTTTGCGGTAAAATAATATCATAATATCTTTCCTAGGAGGTATAGACCCATGTCTGTAAAAGTTGCTATCAATGGTTTTGG
>JAILDJ010000246.1 GCA_024689505.1 Clostridiales bacterium | reverse complement strand
CAAGGATCCGGATCTTCCGGAGATCGAGGAAGTGGCGAAGGCGGATGCCTGCGTATTCATCATTTCCCGTAATTCCGGTGAAGGTGCGGACCGCCATCCTGTGGCCGGTGATTATGAACTGACCGAAGGTGAGAAGGCTTCTATCACCAAGCTGGGTGAAGTTTACGACAGTATCGTCGTCGTACTGAACGTCGGCGGCGTCATCGACACGAAATGCCTTCGTGCCTGCCCGAAAGTCGGCGCGATCCTGAACATGAGCCAGGCCGGCAATATCTCCGGATACGCGCTGGCGGACGTGCTGACCGGCAAGGTCACCCCGAGCGGTCATCTGACCACCACCTGGGCCGAGGACTATATGGACTATGCGTCCGCACCGACCTTCAGCCACATGAACGGTGACACGGATGACGAGTACTATAACGATGGTATCTACGTCGGCTACCGCTATTTCGATACCTTCAACATCGCTCCGGCCTATCCCTTCGGCTATGGTAAGAGCTATACCACCTTCGACGTGAAGGCGGATGGCGTCTGCCTGGAGGGTGACCAGGTCGTCGTGCAGGCCACTGTGACCAATACCGGCAGTGAATACAGCGGCAAGGAAGTCGTACAGGTGTACTATTCCGCCCCGGTAGGCAGTCTGCCGGAGAAGCCGTATCAGGAACTGGCCGGCTTTGCGAAGACCGGCGAACTGGCACCTGGTGCGAGCGAGACTTTGACCATCACCTTCCCGGTACAGTTCATGGCTTCTTACTGCGAGAAGTGCGCCTCCTGGGTCCTGGCACCCGGCACCTACTATGTCCGCGTCGGCGTCCACTCCCGTGCGACCCACATCGCCGCGGCGATCACGCTGGCGGAGCGCACCGTGACCAGTGTCCTGCAGAACAAGGCTGTTCTGGACGGAGAGCTGGAGCCCATCCATCCGACCGGTTATATGTACACCTATGAAGGCGAAGTCGAGGAAATGGCGGCGGCACCGGTCCTGGTACTGGATCCGGCCGTGATCCAGACCGAGACCATCACCTACAGCGCCGCACCAGAAGAAATGACCACCGATAAGGATTGGACCATCACGTTGGACGACGTCATCGAAGGCAAAGCGGACCTGAAAGAACTGGTCGCGCAGCTGACCGTCGAGGAGATGGCGGATCTGTGCATCGGTACGGCCCGTGGCGGCGGCTTCGGCGGCCCGCAGGTCGGTAATTCTTCCACCGCTGTACCGGGTGCTGCCGGCGATACTACCTCCAAACTCATCGAAAGCCGCAAGGTGCCGAACATCACCCTGCCGGATGGCCCTGCAGGCCTGCGTCTGGCGACCCACTTCGTGACAGATGCAGATGACAACATCATCCCCGGCCTGGGCGAGACCGGCTTCGGCGGTCTGCTGGACTTCGGTCGTCCGAAACCAGAACGTCCGGCGGATGCCAAAGATTATTATCAGTACTGCACGGCCATCCCGATCGCGACCCTGCTGGCGCAGACCTGGGATCTGAAGGCCATCGAAGACGCCGGTGACATCGTGGGCAGCGAGATGGAAGAGTTCCACGCGAACCTGTGGCTTGCTCCGGGTATGAACATCCATCGCAACCCGCTGTGCGGCCGTAACTTCGAGTATTATTCCGAGGATCCGCTGGTCGCCGGACGCTGCGCTGCCGCGGATACCAAGGGCGTGCAGAAGCATCCGGGCTGCGGCACCTGCATCAAGCACTATGCGTTGAACAGCCAGGAAGACAACCGCCAGGGCAACAACGCACACGTCTCCGAGCGCGCGATCCGCGAGATCTACGTCAAGGGCTTCGAGATCGCTGTCAAGGAGAGCCAGCCCCTCAGCCTGATGACCTCCTACAACCTGATCAACGGTGAGCACGCGGCCAACAAGTATGACACTGTTACCGCGATGCTGCGTGACGAGTGGGGATTCAAGGGTCTGGTCATGACCGACTGGGGCACCACCGGCGGCGAAGGCTTCTTTGGTGAAGAACCGCCGAAGCGCAAATATGAGGACGCAGACGCGGCCGGCTGCATCAAGGCCGGCAACGACCTGACGATGCCGGGCGGTGAGCATGACCTGCAGAGCATCATCAACAGTGTTGGTGCTCAGGAAGGCGAAGCCCGCTATCCGATCACCAAGGCAGAGCTGCAGCTGTGCTCTTGGCGTATCCTGAACATCATCAAGAAGATCGTGGTGGATACCAGAGCCTGATCGAAAAATAAAAAAGCCTGTTGCCGAGACCTACAGCAAGGCCTCGCAACAGGCTTTTTTTGTATTCTTTACACTTATAACAGGTTGATGACACCGCTGATGCCGATCATCACATAGATCAGCTTGCGGAGGACATCGCGGCGCACCTTTTCCACGATCTTCCCGGCGATCAGGACGCCGATCAGGATGCCGGCCATGCCCACCGCGATGAAGATCAGGTGCTGCGGCCCTAAGATCCCGCGGAAGAAGCGGAAGCCGGTATTGTAGATGTTATTGACCAGGAAGAAGAGCTGGAGTGTGCCCAGGTATTCATGCAGATCCGTGGTCCGGTGCATGAAGTAGATGACCATCAGCGGTCCGCCGATGCCGAAGAGGCCGTCACAAGCCGCGGAGAGAATGATGCAGACAGCCCCCGCCAGCAGCGGGAGCTTTTTTTGATTGGAATCCGCCGGCGCGAATCCTAAGTAGAACTCCGACAGCAGGACCAGGAACACGCCGAAGACTTTCTTCATCAGGGCCTGATCTACGAAGGCCGAGAAATGGATGGCCAGGCTGCTGACGATGATGTATAGAAGCGAGGGCAGCAGTGCCTCGCGGACTTTGATGTTGGCGCGGTAGCGCAGGATCATGACGATGCCCATGATGAGCGTCGTGGCGACCGCGATGCCGGCGGCTTCTGCCAGTGGAAAGTAGAAGGGCAGGACCAGCATGATGACGATGCAGGATCCAAATCCGGTCACGCCCTGGACCAGACCGGCCAGCATCGTGATGGCGAACAATATACCGTAGAGCATATCTTAGTCTTCCAACCCCAGGATCTGCGTGCAGAGCGCGGTGACATCTTCTTCCGCCATCGCCGGCGTCAGGCTCAGTGCATAGGTATGATCGCCTTTCTGCCAGAGGACTACAGTCACGGTATCCCCGTTGCCTTTCATCGTAAAGGTAGTACCGTCTGCCTCCACCTTTTCGGTGACTGCATAGACATTATAATCTCCGGAAATGTCGTCGCTGCCGGCGGCTTTGCGGAATACGATCTCCTGATTCCCATCCTGTACGGTGACTTCTCCGATCTCGTAGAAGTAGTTTTTGTACTGGAATGTAGCGGTCTCCGGGAACAGTGTCCGGATATCTTCCACGGAGAAGCCCATGGCCGCCTGCAAGGATTCTAAGGTAGGATGCTCTTCAATACTGGAGGGAGCCGTGACGACGGGGTTCTGCTTGGGGGTGGCTGGGTTCTGTGTGCGCCAGACCAGGATGCCGGCTATCGCGACGACCAGGCAGGCCGCGAGGGCACCCCATTGCCGCCACTGGAAGGAGCGGTTTTTAGATTCGGATGCATTGACTTTGTCCAGGATGCGCAGCCGGGCTGCGTCGGAAAGCCGGACGTGGTCCATGACCTCTTTATATTTCTCACTCAAAATCGTACGCCTCCTTCAGGATCGATTTCAACTGTTCTCTTCCGCGCGCCAGGTGGGAGCGGACGGTGGCTTCATTGCGGTGCAGGAGACCGGCGATCTCCGCGGTGCTGTATCCTTCATAGTAAAACAGATGGATCACTTCGCGGTATTTGTCCGGCAGGGATTTGACAGCTTCCCAGACGAAGCTCAAGTCCTCGCGCTCCTCGGCGACCAGCTCATCGTTGAGCTCGTCAGCCATGCGCACCTTGTTGTATTTGATGCGGTTTTTAGCCAGATTTGCTGCGACCCGCAGACACCAGGCTTTCTCATGGACCGGCCCGTTGAAGGTCGGTGTTTCTTTGAGAAACTGGATCAGCGTGTCCTGGACGACCTCTTCCGCATCCTCCATGTTATGCAAGTAGGAATAGGCCATCCGCAGCATGGCATCTCCATAGGTATCGAGAAGATGCTCAGCCGTGACGCCTGTGTCCTCTTCGCGCGAGAGAATATTGATGACTTTGGCGGCAAACAGGATCGTCCGCGCATAGAGAGCGGTAAGGTCCGCTGCAAATGGGTTGGGAAAGAAGGTATTGCCCGCTGCCAGTTCCATGAGATCTGATTCCTTTTCTGTTATTTGACCGGATCGCTTCTCCCCCAGCGGCCGGTCATTACAGCGTAAGTATAACCCCTCAGCGGGCCACAATGCAAGTCTGAAGTCCTTTCACCTTATAAACAACTGAGACTGACAGAATGTTGCATGAGAAACAAATTTTTTCACTTTTTCAAAGTTGCATTACATGCAGGAGAATGATACAATAGTAACATGTTTTGCACAAAGGAGTACGATTACAAATGGATCTGAAAAAGGCAATTTCATTAATCGCGTTCGGCTTCCTGTTCATATTTGTCAATCTGAATCTGTCATTCACCAATCTGACCATCAATATCCTGCCGGTGTTCATCGGATGGTTCTTGTTGTTCCTGGCCTTTACACCGTTAGGTGTCTACATGGAAGGCAAGTCCTACATGCACTGGATCCCGTTGGTGCTTACGGCTGCGAGCTGCGCGTTTTGGGTCATAGACATCGCCAGGCCGCAACTGGATGATCCGGTCCTTTCCGTGGTGCGGTTCATTCTGAATCTGGTGAGCGCCGGGTACTGGTTCATTCTGTTCGGTATACTGGAGAAGATCGCCAATGACACCGGAACGACCAAGGGGCCGCGCATCCATGTCATCAAGGTCGTCAGCCTGGTCCTGTATATCGCTGTCACGATCTTGGCGCTGCTGGTAATACAAGTCCAGACCGCTGCGCTTGCCACGTTGTTCATGCTGTGCAGCATCGTACTGATCGTGGTCGTGATCATCGCATTGTTTACCCTGTTCGGCCTGCGCAAGGATATCCTGCGTCAGAGCGAACAAAATCTTATAGATCAAGTAAAGGGGAATCAGTAATGAAGAAAGTATTAGCTATGGTACTGGTCGTCATCCTGTGCATGGCGATCGTCGGATGCTCCAAGAAAGCGTCCGGAGGCAATGTGTTCAACAGTTCCACGTCCAAGGAAGAAAGCTCTGAGTCCAAGGAAGAGAGTTCTGAATCCAAAGTCGAAGAGAGCTCCGAGTCCAAGGTAGAAGAAAGCTCTGAATCTTCTGTGGAAGAAAGTTCGGAATCCTCTGTAGAGGAAAGCTCCGAGGAAGAAGTCGTGGAAAGCACCGAGCCGGAAGTCGAAGAGAGTTCCGTGGAGGAGAGCGAGGAGCCTGAGGTTTCTGAGCCGGAAGAATCCTCCGAGACCGAAGCTGCGGCAGGTGCGTATCAGATCAAGGACATCAGCTTTGACGTTCCGGAAGAGTGGCCGGAAATGGAAGGCCAGTCCACCGATACGATGAAGTATTTCCAGGTAGGCACGGGTGTGTACTATATCATGACGTCTCCGGTACCGGGTGCCGACATGCATGATAAGTCGACACAGGAAGCCTTCATGAGCGGTTTCAGCGGACAGTTCGATCCTTTCGAAGTGACGGATGAAAAGAATGAAACGATCG
>JAILDJ010000242.1 GCA_024689505.1 Clostridiales bacterium | reverse complement strand
TGCAAGATCGTTGAGAAAGGCAGCTGGGCTGCCATCCTTGCAACAAAGTAAAATGAAAGCAGACTTTTTCGAAAGTCTGCTTTTGCTGTTATTGACACACGGACACTTGGGGCTTATAATAATCAATATTTTGCTAATATGGAGGATTATGGCTGTGCCCAAGTTTTTTGTGTCTCCTGATCAGATACAGGGGGATCAGATCCGGATCACGGAAGATGCCCATCACATTTCACATGTGCTGCGGATGAAGATCGGGGATCATATGATCGTCTGCGACGGACAGGGTACGGATCACCAGTGCATTATCGCATCGATCGATGATCAGGCGGTGACCTGCCATATCGAGTCCAGTTTGCAATCACCGTCCGAGCCTTTGGTCCATATCACATTGTTCCAGGGACTGCCAAAAAGTGATAAGATGGAATGGATCCTGCAGAAAGGCACGGAATTGGGCATTTCCGCCTTTGTCCCGGTGGAAATGAAGCGTTCTGTCGTACGGATCGAGCCCAAAAAAGAAGCAAAAAAACTAGAGCGTCTGCGCAAGATCGCGGAAGCTGCCGCGAAACAATCCTCACGTGGGATCATCCCATGTGTAGAGGAGAGCTGCGGTCTGGAAAAGGTTTTGGCACGGGCATCGGAATTCGACTTGCTTTTGGTTCCATATGAGGGTGCGCTGGATCAGCCTTTGAAACAGAGGCTGGAAGCACTGCCGGAAACAACGCGCAAGATCGCGATCCTGATCGGGCCGGAAGGCGGGATCGATCCTTCCGAGATCGAACGCCTGATACGGGCGGGTGCGGTTCCTGTAGGTCTGGGTCCCAGGATCCTGCGGACAGAAACGGCTGGACCTGTGACGGCAGCCCTGCTGCTGTATCACTTTTCATAAATCACAGAGGTACTATGAGCGAGATCTATTTTGATAATGGTGCGACTACGAAGCCCACGGAACAGGTCGTCCGGATCATGACGCAGGTCCTGACCGAGGACTATGGCAATCCTTCGTCCTTGCATCGTAAAGGTCAGGCGGCGGAGCGATATGTAATAGAAGCCAGAAAAACGATCGCCGACTGTCTCCATGTTCCGGAAACGACCATATATTTTACATCCGGGGCAACGGAAAGTTCCAATACTGCACTGCTTGGCGCGGCCGCGCGTGCGGGCAAACGCCGCAGGATCCTGGCATGGCCGGGGGAGCATCCTGCTACGGGAGAATCCTTGAAACGTCTTGCGGAAGAAGGGTTTGAAGTCACGTATCTGCCGGTGGATGCACATGGCAAAGCCGTTGTAGAGGCTTTGGAAGAGGCGGTCGATCCTGACGTGGTATTGGTCACCTGTATGCACGTCAATAATGAGACCGGAGTGATCCAGCCGATCGATCAGATCGGGAGGATCGTGCATAAGGCGGCTCCTAAAGCAATGTTCCATGTGGACGCGGTACAAAGCTTCGGTAAGATCCCGATCGATCCCGTCGCCTGGGAGATCGATCTGATGAGTACCAGTGCCCATAAGATCCATGGTCCCAAAGGCATCGGATTTCTTTACATCGCTAGGAATCAGTATATTCCTTCACTGCTCAGAGGCGGCGGTCAGGAGAAGAATTTTCGCTCCGGAACGGAAAACGTCCCCGGGATCTGCGGATTCGGGCAGGCTGTGCGTGAGGCATACGAGGAAATGAACGGACATGCGGCGCACATGCAGCATCTGAAAGAACTCCTGTATCGGGAAGTGACCCAAGGCATCGATGGTGTGACCGTCAACGGTCCTGAGATCGGTGAGAGCGCACCGCATATCCTGAATCTGCGGATCGAAGGCGTGCGTTCGGAGGTCTTGCTGCATGCACTGGAGGATCATGAGATCTATGTTTCTTCCGGTTCCGCTTGTGCATCGAATAAACCAGAAGAAAAAAGCCCGGCGCTGTCCGCTCTGGGGTTGACCGCGACCGCGATCGATGAATCCCTGCGGATCAGTTTCTGCAGGTATAATACAGAAGAGGAAGTCTACACATTTGTGCGGACGTTGCAGCAGTTCGTTCCCATGCTGCGACGTTTCCGCCGCAAGTAAAGAAATGGAATGATCCATGAATACTTTTGAAACGATCATCGGACGCCGCAGCTATCGCGGCAGTTACAGTCCCGACCGGGTGTCCCGGAGCGATTTGATCCGTATCATGCAGGCGGGTCTGGCTGCACCTTCCGGGTGCAACAAGCAGACCACGTCTTTGATCGCCGTGGATGATCCGGAAACTTTGTCCGCCATCAAAGCAGTGATCGATCCTCCGATCGCGGAAACAGCGCCCGCCTTCATCTGCGTGCTGACCCAGAGGCTGATCGCCTATCGCGACCGCACGTTCTACATCCATGATTACGCGGCTGCGATCGAAAACATGCTTCTGGAGATCGAGGACCTGGGTTTCCGAAGCTGCTGGTACGAAGGTCATATCACCGATGACGACCGTATCTGCGATAAGATCGCTGCGATCCTCAACGTACCGGAGGGATATGAGCTGGTCTGCATCCTGCCGGTCGGCCGTGCACTGGACGAGCCGAAATCCTTGATCAAGAAAACGTTCAATGAACGGGCCTGGTTCAATGGTTTTGGGCAGAATATAGAGACAGAACGATCCTGCGGTGCGGTCGTGTATGCTCGTTCCTGGCAAGGACTTCGTTTTGCGTTAATCCGTTCGGCGAGTGGTAACTGGGGCCTTCCCAAAGGGCACATGGAACAGGGTGAGACTGAGCAGGAAACGGCGCTTCGGGAAGTCAAAGAGGAGACCGGTCTGACGGTGACACTCAACTCACGGTTCCGTACGATCGAGGAGCATCCCCTGGGTCGCAGCGGCCGCTTGAAAGAAGTGGCTTACTTCCTGGGACAGAGCGCGCTGAAGACCGCGAAACCGCGGGATACCAAAGAGATCCGTTCTGTGGAATGGGTCTCCTACCGTAAAGCCATGCGGTTGCTGGTATTTCCGGGTGACCGTCGTGTCCTTAGAGATGCGAGACAATTTATTATCAAACATAACGGAGATTGAGTATAGATGGAAAAAGGTCTGCTGATCAAATATGGTGAGATCGCCATCAAAGGCAATAACAGGTATCAGTTCGAAAACGTACTGATCATGAATATCAAACACGCTTTGACGCCAATCGGGGATTTCTGGATCTCCAAAGAGCAAGGACGTTTCCTGGTCGAACCGCGGGAAGAACTCCCGGAGACATGGGTCCGCGAGGCGGTGGAGCGGGCTGGTAAAGTCTTCGGCGTCATTGGCGTAAGCCCGGTGGATGTATTCGACGATGACAGTATAGAAAGCCTGAAACAGATGACGCTGGATCATATCCGCCGTGAATACGCGCCGGATGAGCAGTATTCGTTCAAGATCGAAGCACGCAGGGCGAACAAGAAATATCCGATGACCAGCATGGAGATCGCGAGCGCTTTGGGTGAAGCGGTGCTCAACGAGATCCCAGGCTGGACCGTGGACGTGCACGAGCCTCAGGTCAAGGTGTTTTGTGAACTACGCAACCGTGTTTACGTCTACAGTCGCACCTATCCCGGCTGCGGCGGTATGCCGGTGGGCACCGGCGGCAAAGCCACATTACTGCTGTCTGGCGGTATCGATTCTCCGGTGGCAGGATGGATGATGGCCAAACGTGGTGTGGAGCTTTCCGCGGTGTATTTCCATGCACATCCCTATACGACGGATCGGGCGCGGGACAAGGTCCTGGAACTGGCGAGACGTATTTCCTTGTATGCCGGCCCCATCCGTGTCTATGTGGTCCCGTTTACGGAGATCCAGCTGGATATCTACGAGAAATGCCCTCATGAACAGTTGACGATCATCATGCGCCGGGCGATGATGTGGATCGCGGAGCGCATTGCAGATCTGGAAGGTGCAAAGGCGCTGATCACAGGTGAAAGCCTGGGGCAGGTGGCCAGCCAGACCATGGCCAGCCTGTACTGTACCAATGCCGCGGCAGACCTGCCCGTATTCCGTCCCGTCATCGGTTTCGACAAGCAGGATATCGTTGAGATCGCTGAAAAGATCGATACCTTCGAAACGTCGATCCTGCCATATGAGGACTGCTGCACGATCTTTGTGGCGAAGCATCCGGAAACAAAGCCGAAACTTGAAAGGATCCTCAAAAGCGAGTCTCACCTGGATCAGATCGACAGTCAGATCGATACGGCCGTGCGTGACAGCGAGATCTATATAGCGCGTCCGAACGGCGTTATCAAACTTTAACAAATTCGGAAAATGCAACCAATCAGAACATAGATGTATGTTTTGGTTGGTTGCATTAACATTTTGAGAAGATATAATAAAAACGCGGAGGGATACAAATGAGCGGCATATCATTCAATAATCTAAAGAGGCTCCGTATCATCAACAATCTGACGCAGGAAGATATCGCGGAAAAACTGGGTGTAACGCGTCAGGCTGTGGCAAAATGGGAACGGGGCGAGACGAAACCGGATATTGAAAGCTGCATCAAGTTGGCGGATTTGTATCAGATGACGGTCGACCGTCTTCTAAGACAATATGACCAACCGGAGAATGACGGCGATGGTAAATATCTATTCGGGATCGTAAAAATCAACGATAAAGGCCAGATCACACTGCCTGTGGAATGCAGGAAGATGTTTCATCTGGAGCCGGGCGACAACATGATCGTTCTGGCGGATGAGGACAAGGGGATCGCGCTGGTAAAAGTATAAGGGGAAACATATGAAAGCAATCGAGATCAAAGGTCTGACGAAACGGTACAAAACCAAGGTCGCTGTCGATCATATGGATCTGACGGTCGAAGAGGGTGAACTCTTCTCGCTTTTAGGCGTCAATGGAGCAGGCAAGACGACCACCATCCGGATGCTTTCCTGTCTGTCGGAACCGACGGAGGGAGAAGCACACGTGTTGGGTTTCGATGTAAGAACGCAGCCCAATGAGGTCAAGGCGAGGATCGGGATCTCGCCCCAGGATACCGCTGTAGCGGACAATCTGACAGTGCGGGAAAACCTGGAGTTCATGGCTGCCGTATATGGCAAACACGGTACCCAGGCCAAAGAAAAGGTCGAAGAAATGATACGAATCTTCCACATGGAGGAAGTTGCGCACACGCGCGCCAAGACGCTCTCAGGCGGCTGGAAACGTAAGCTCTCCATCGCCATGGCATTGATCGGAGCACCGAAACTGCTGTTCCTTGATGAGCCGACGTTAGGGTTGGATGTGCTGGCGCGCCGTGAATTGTGGCAGGCTATCGAAGCGCTGAAGGGCAAGATCACCATCGTACTGACTACGCATTATATGGAGGAGGCTGAACAGCTTTCTGATCGGATCGCGATCCTGATCGACGGACGGATCTGTGCGGTTGGAACTTTGGCCGAGATAGAAGCGATCTCCGGACAGAAGGGCCTGGAAAATGCTTTTGTCGAAATCGCAGGAAAGGGGCGTACGATCGATGCATAGACTTCTTGCGTTCACAGAAAGAAACAGAAAAGAGATCCTTAGGGATCCTTTGAGTTATATCTTTTGTCTCGGTTTCCCATTGGTCATGTTGATCATCATGACGCTGGTCGATCAAAGCATTCCGAAAGAAGCAGGCATGACCGTATTTCACATCGAGAATCTTTCCGGCGGGATCCTCGTGTTCGCTCAGACATTCATTATGCTGTTCATGGCGATCACTGTGGCGAAGGACCGCAGCGGTTCCTTCCTGGTCCGTATGTACGCGACGCCCATGACGTCCCGGGATTTTATCGGCGGTTATATCCTTCCGATGCTGCTTTTATACCTGATCCAGGCAGTGATCACAGTGATCACGGCTTTCATCATCGCACTGATCACCAAGGCGGATCTGAAGATCTCCGGCTTGATTTTGGGGATCGTGCTGGGTCTTCCGTCAGCTGTGCTGTTCATCGGTTTTGGCCTGTTGGCCGGTACTTTGTTCAATGAGAAGGCCGCCCCAGGCATGTGTTCCATTCTGATCTCTTTAGGATCGTTTCTCGGCTGTATCTGGTTCGACGCGGATGCGACGGGTGGTGTCATGCTGAAGATCTGCCGCTGTCTGCCATTTTACTACTGCACTAAAACCGTGCGCGCCGCCATGCAATTGCAATTTACCGGAAATGCATTCTGGAAACCGTTGGCTATCGTTTCTGTATGCGCGGTGGTGATCCTTACCCTCGCGATTCTGGCATTCCGACGCAGGATGCGGGCAGATCTTGCGTAAGAGCAATACAGACACATTTTCGAAAAAAAGAAAAGGCATGATCGTTGGATCATGCCTTTTGCATATTATTATAGAGTCGACCGGATCAGTCCAGGATCACTTCGTGACCGGTACGGGCACTTTCATAGGCCGCGTCCAGGATCTCCATCAGAGTGATACCATCTTCCGCAGGAGACTTGCAGGGCACACCGTCCAGGATACAGTCCACATAGTGATTGATCTCAGCGGCGAACAGACCATCGAAGGAAAGGGAAGTCTCGTTGGTAAGCTTGACGTCTGCCATATAGTTATTGATCTCGGAGTACATCTCCAGATCCGGATCCAGCTTGGCGCCGCCTTTGGTGCCGAAGAATTCGATCTTGCCTTCGTCCTTCTTGATATTCAGGGAGAAGCTGGCTTCAAAATGAAGAACGGAACCATTATCATAGCGGATCATGGCGGTGGCCAGATCCTCGACATCGCAGATGACCTTTTCTTCACGAGTGGAAGAAGTGTACGCCTTGCCATCGCTGATGATGTTCGGACGGTTGAGCAGTTTCTGGAAGGTCGCGCCATAGACAGAAACGGGACGCGGCTTGCCCATCAGGTACCGGGTCAGGTCGATGACGTGGACGCCTAGGTCGATCAGAGGACCGCCGCCGGAGCGGGACTTATCGCCGAACCAGCCGCCGGGATTGCCGTTGCGGCGCAGGTATGTGGCCTTGGAATAGTAGATCTCTCCAAAATAACCGGAGTTGACGAAGTCTTCCATGATCTTGCAGTCGTTGCCATAGCGGCGGACGAAACCGATCATCAGAAGCTTGCCGTTTTTATCGGCGGCTTCTTTCATCTGACGGGCCTGCTCGGCGTTGAGTGCCATGGGCTTTTCGCAGAGGACGTTTTTGCCGGCGTTCAAAGCTGCGATGGTCGCAGGCGCGTGGACGCTGTTCCAGGTGCAGACACTGACGGCGTCCAGCTCGGGCAGGGCCAGCATCTCGTTATAATCCGTGAAGGTGCGGGTAACACCGTATTTCTCGGCCATCATCGCCAATTGATCCGGATTGATGTCGCAGAAGGCGTACAGTTCGACGCGGGGATTCTTCAGATACGCCTGGATATGTTCGTTGGAAATGCTGCCGGTCCCGATGATGCCGACTTTCAATTTGTTCATGATAGGTTCTCCTTACCTGTATGATATTAGATCCTGGCTTTCAGGAATGAAACTGCCTTGCGGATGTCCGCTTCCGGATCATCACCGACTTCACGCTCGATGGTCAGATATCCGGTGTAGCCGATGTCGTTGAGCGCTTTCAGATAATTGGTGAAATCAACATCACCCTCACCCAAGGGAACTTCGATGAAGGACGCACCTTCGACGATGGTATCGGCAACGTCATTGATCTCTTTCTTGATGCCATACACGATCTCCGGATCCTTGTAGAACAAACGGCGGCCGTCCTTCGCGTGGGTATGGACGATATAATCCTTGAGTGTATATACAGCCTGTACGGGATCGTCACCCGTGACCATAACGAAGTTGGCGGGATCCAGATTGACCGCAACACCGGTGGAGTGCAGACTGTCAAGGAAAGCTTTTAAAGTAGCTGCTTCCTCAGGTCCGGTCTCGATCGCAAAATGAGCGTCCAGAGAATCTGCGTAGGCGGCCAGTTCACGGCAGGCAGCCTGCATGATCTGATAGCGGGGATGGGCAGGATCGCTAGGCACGACGCCGATATGTGTAGTGACGACATTTGTCTCCAGTTCTTTAGCCAGATCCAGGATCCGCTTGGATTTCTCGATCAGACCCGGGTTGAGCTCGGCATTGCCGAAACCGCGGCCCAGATCACCGCAAAGGGCGGAAATCACGAGGCCATGGTCTTTGACGCTGGCCAGAAAATCCCGACGTTTCTGTGGGGGCATATTCTCGGGTGCCAGTTCACCATAAGTCGCATAGACCTGCAGGCCGGATGCGCCTACGGAGACTGCTTTATCCAATGCGGTCGCAACGTCGACCTTGAATGAATCCAGCATGACACCGATGGAAAAAGGATACATGGTGAGTCCTCCTTGTTCATGATAGGTTGCCATGATTTTACCATATTCGTAAAGGATTATCAATCATTTTCACGATTGACATTGCATGGATTCGGGTATAGAATTTTGGTATTAAAATCTCGTTAAGGAGAGCAATGCTTTATGGATATAATCATTGTCGGCTGCGGTAAGCTGGGTATGGAACTGACGCAGCGCCTGACCGCGGAAGGTCATGACATCACGGTGGTCGATGAAGATGTGAAACAGGTCCAGACCGTTGTTTCCATGTATGACGCGCAGGGCATCGAAGGCAACGGAGCCAGTTATAAAGTGCTCCAGGAAGCCGGTGTCGAAAGTGCGGAACTTCTGATCGCCGTCACCAATTCCGATGAACTGAATCTTCTTTGCTGCCTCATTGCCAAACGTTCCAGCAAATGTCCGACGATCGCCCGTGTGCGCAACCCGGTGTACCGTGAGGAGATCCAGTTCATCAAAGAAGGCCTTGGGCTGGATATGATCATCAATCCGGAGTTCGAGTCCGCATCCGAGATCTCGCGTATCCTGCGCCGGAAATCCGTATTGGACATCAACCCCTTCGCCAAGGGCCGCGTCGAACTCATGCGCTTCCGCATTCCGGAGAATTCTGTGCTGGATCAGAGGCAGATCGTCAGTATTGCCATGCGCCTGAAGGCAGACGTCCTGGTCACCGCGGTAGAGCGTGAGAACAAGGTCACGATCCCCAGCGGTGGTTTTGAATTGCGTTCCGGTGATATTGTAACGATACTGGCCACGCCAGTCAACGCGAGTGATTTCTTCGCTAAGATCGGTATCGCAGATAACGCGGCGCGTACCTGTATCATCGTCGGCGGCGGCATGCACGGTTTCTATCTGGCTACGGAGCTCCTGAACATGGGTACGAACGTCAAGATCATCGAGAAATCCGCTGCCCGCTGTGATGAACTCAGCATCCTGCTGCCTAAAGCCGTCGTCATCAATGCCGATGGTACGGACGAGAACGTGCTGTTGGAGCAGGGCCTGGATTATTCGGATTCCTTCGTAGCGCTGACGAACCGGGACGAGGAAAACATCCTGCTGTCGCTGTACGCGATCCAGAACAGTGATACCAAGGTCGTCACGAAGCTCAACCGTGTCAATTTCGACTCTGTCGTCGAGAAGATGGATCTGGGCACCGTCATCTATCCGAAGAGCATCACTGCGGACTCTATCATCCGTTATGTGCGTGCACGCAATAATTCCAAGGATGCCAGCGAAGTCGAGACGATGTACCGCATCATCGGCAACCGTGTGGAGGCGCTTGAATTCATCATCAAGGAGCCGTCCTTTATTACGGGAGAACGTCTTGTGGATCTGAAGATCAAGAACAATACGCTGGTCGGCTGTATCACGCGTGACGGACAGTCTTTCATTCCACGAGGCAAAGATACGATCCAGGTGGGCGATTCCGTCGTCATCATTACGACCATCCAGGGCGTGGGAACGATCCAGGGATTCTTTAACAAATAAACGGAGCCGAAATGAATATCAAGATCATCGTATATATCATAGGATGGATCATGGAATGCGAAGCGATGCTGTTCATGCTTCCCTGTGCAACGTCCATTTTCTATCATGAGCGACAAGGCCTTGCATATCTGATCGTGGCGCTTGTGGAGTGCTTCTTCGGATTTCTTTTGATCCGTAAAAAGCCGACGCAAACAAAATTCTACGCGAAGGAAGGCTTTATTACGGTTGCCCTTTGCTGGATCGTCCTTTCCCTCTTCGGGGCAGCGCCGTTCGTGATCACAGGAGAGATCCCGAACGTCTTCAACGCGTTGTTTGAGACTGTTTCCGGCTTTACGACGACCGGGGCCAGCATCTTGCTGGAAGTAGAAGCGCTGAGCCGCACCAGTCTTATGTGGAGATCCTTTACCCATTGGATCGGCGGCATGGGCGTGCTTGTCTTTATCCTTGCGATCCTTCCTATTTCCGGTGGTTCCAGCGTGTATCTGTTACGCGCGGAAAGCCCGGGGCCTGTCGTAGGCAAGCTGACACCGAAGATCCGTCAGACGGCGATCGTACTGTATTCCATCTATTTTGCCATGACGGTCACTCTGATCATCCTGCTGAAGATCGGCGGCATGAGCGGTTTCGAATCCGTGACGCTCAGTTTCGGTACGGCCGGCACCGGCGGATTCGGTGTGAAGTCCACCAGTATCCAGTCCTATTCGCAGTTCTGCAAGATCGTCATCGCGATCTTCATGATGCTGTTCGGTATCAACTTTAATATCTATTATTTCATCCTGCTGCGTAAGATCAAAGATGCACTGAAAAGCGAAGAACTGCATTGGTACCTGGCGATCATGGCATTCTCCACGTTGTTCATCACGCTGAACATCATGTATCGGTATCATCATATCGGGATGGCGCTGACGGACGCGTACTTCCAGGTCAGTTCCATCATGACGACGACGGGTTACGCAACGACGGATTTCAACTTATGGCCGCAGCAATCCAAGACGATCCTCGTGACCATCATGTTCATCGGCGGCTGCGCGGGCAGTACAGGCGGCGGTATCAAAGTCTCGCGTATCGTCATGCTGCTCAAGACGATCCCGAAAGAGATCGGTTATTATATCCATCCGCACAGCGTCCGCAAGCTGCACTTTGAAGGCCGTGCCATCGAGCATGAGACCGTGCGTTCCGTCAGTGTGTATCTGGCGATCTACGTCATGATCTTTGCGTTCTCCATGCTCATCTTAAGTTTTGATAAGGTCGATATGGTATCTTCCTTTACGGCAGTGACTGCGACCTTCAATAATATCGGTCCCGGACTGGAACTGGTCGGACCGTGGGGCAACTATGCATTCTTTTCTCCGGTCTCCAAATTGATCCTGATGTTCGACATGCTGGCCGGCCGTCTGGAACTCATGCCATTGCTCCTGCTGCTCAGTCCGTCCATCTGGAAAGAATCGATCGATAACGGAAAGAAGCGTCGTGCCCGGAAGAAAGAGCTGGCACAGCACGAAACCCCGCATTGGAGAGGATGATCCTATGAGCCTGAATCAGACACCCGGAGCAGAACGCCTGCATATCGGCCTCTTCGGCCGCCGCAATGCCGGAAAGTCCAGTGTGATCAACGCGTTGACGGGTCAGGACCTGGCGATCGTCTCTGAGACTTTGGGTACAACGACGGATCCGGTGCAGAAATCCATGGAACTGCTGCCTTTAGGCCCTGTCGTGATGATCGACACCCCAGGCATCGATGATGAAGGAGTGCTTGGCTCGGAACGTGTACGCCGTGCGTACCGTGTCCTGAACAAGACCGACATCGCACTTCTGATCGTGGATGCGGAGCAGGGCATGAGCCCGGAGGATGAGGCTTTGAAAGCCCGTATCCTGGAAAAGCATATTCCCTATCTGATCGTATACAACAAGGC
The DNA here is from genome assembly GCA_024689505.1 of Clostridiales bacterium. Taxonomy (GTDB): domain Bacteria; phylum Bacillota; class Clostridia; order Lachnospirales; family Bianqueaceae; genus RUG159. The sequence goes on along the minus strand of JAILDJ010000242.1, from coordinate 26,727 downwards.
CGACCTGGCCGGTGCGCCGCCGTTGGACGAGCACAGTATCGCCGTCAGTGCCACGACCGGTGCCGGCATCCATGAGCTGAAGGAGCGTATCGGAAAGCTCAAGCCTGAAGAGGATAAAGAAAAGTATCTGGTCCGCGATCTGTTGGATCCGGGCGATGTGGTCATATTGGTGGTGCCCATCGATGCATCTGCTCCGAAAGGCCGTTTGATCCTGCCACAGCAGCAAGTCATCCGCGATATCCTGGAAGCACAGGCCCAGGCACTGGTCGTTCAGGACGACCAGCTGAAGGCAGCCCTTGACGCATTGAAGGAGAAACCGCGTCTTGTGATCACGGACAGCCAGGTTTTCGGCAAGGTCTCCAAGATCGTACCGCCTGACATCCAATTGACGTCGTTTTCGATCCTGCTGGCACGCTACAAAGGAAATCTAAAACCTTTCCTTGAAGGGCTGAAAGCCATCGATACCCTGCAGGATGGAGATACGATCTTGATCTCAGAAGCCTGCACGCATCATAGGCAGTGTGAAGACATTGGTACAGTGAAGATCCCACGTTGGCTTGAGAGCTATACCAAAGCCAAGATCGCTTTTGAAACGTCCAGCGGCACGGATTTCCCACTGGATCTGACAAAATACCATATGATCCTGCACTGCGGCGGTTGTATGATCACAGAGCGCGAAATGCAGTACCGCATGCGCTGTGCCCTGGATCAGAACGTACCGATCACCAATTATGGCATGACGATCGCCTATCTGAACGGCATACTGAGCCGGTCGCTTGGACCATTCCCAGACTTACAAGAACTGATCCAATAAGTGATTCTCCTGTCGAAATAAACTATGACCCAAACAAAAAACACCGTACGAAACACGGTGTTTTTTCATCAAAGAATACAAACAAACGAGGAACATGGATCATTGAGATAATAGAGGGCTCTGAAATACCTTACTCGAGCGTATTCTGCCTTTGGCAGACTTAGCGAGAGAAGGTATTTGGGAGCCCTCTTTATACTTCATCTCTCATCCGTCTCAAATGGCACGATATCACTGGTCTCCATATAGAACGACAGCATTTTATCGCGCATATAACTGATCATGTCTTTACGGCGTGGATCATGGATGAGGTTGTACAGCTCCTGGGGGTCTTGCTTAAGATCATAAAACTCATCGATCTCATAGAAGCGGCGTACATATTTATAGCGGTCATTGCGGATCATACAGGCTTTGGTGTGATACATCGGAGTGTCACATAGTTGTTGCAGACCGACCCGCGGCCAATAGAGATCGGTTTCTTCCGTGGCACCAGGGCTTTCTGCTTCACGGCAATGCAGTTCGTTTTTCAGACGTCCGCCTTCTGCATGTGCAAAATGTCGGATCAAGGTCTCCTGCTGGAGTGCCGGCAGCAGAGAACGACCGAAGTGGGGAAGTGCAGGTGCAATACCCGTCAAATCCAGCACCGTCGCAAAGATATCGATGTTTTCGGTGATGGAACTTCTTACGCCAGGACGGACCGGCAGATCTACGGGAGGTTTGAGGATCAAAGGCGTATGCGTCAGGCAATCCTCAAACGTGTTCTGGGTCTTTTCGACCAGACCGTAATCTCCTGCAAAATCCCCATGATCGGACAGGAAAAAGAAGGCGGTATCATCATACAGACCGGTCCGTTGCAACGTATCCAGGATCATGCCTACCTGATGATCGACACGCATGCACATGGCATCATACGTATCACTGATCTGCTGCAGAAGGGCAGGATCCGCGTTTTCCATGCGGCGCCGTTCCTGGATCTTCTGCAGGATCGAGGGTTTGAGTTCCCAGTCCGGCTGTGGGACCGGTGTGTGCCGGTTATCCGCTGTGATCTGATCGAGCCATTTTTTCTCCACATAGTAGGGAGGATGCGGCAGCGTGATGGAAAGATAGAGGAGGAAAGGTTCTTCCCGATCATAGGTCTCAAGGAAACGTACGGCGGATTCCACATTCCAAAGGTCGAAATCGAGCATATCGCCATCGGGACGGGTGGGCGCTGCTTCACCCGCGAGGAAGGAGTAGAACAGTGGGCCATCCGCTGGACCGCGCCATTTTGTATCCATGTGCGGGTTCGGCGCCAGTTGGTCTTTCGGTCCTGGCTGGCATCGGAAGGAAACATATTGAGAAAGATCTGCATCGCCGGGGATCAGATCGTTCTTGCCACCCCACCAGACATAGTAGCCGTTATCTTTCGCCAGTTTCAGCAGGCATTGATCCTCCGGTGCCAGCATATGATGCATCGTCCGATGGCCGCGCACATGCGGGTACCAACCGCTCATGAAACTGCAGCGGCTGGGCGTGCAGACAGGGTTCTGACAGTAGTTTTCCGTGAAGGAGACGGCATCGGTCCTGACGAGTTGGTCCAGATGCGGAGTCAACGAAGAACGAGTCCCGACGATGTGACCGAGCCGGTCGGCCCGCATTTCATCGGCGGTAAACAAAATGATATGTGGTCGTTTCACGATCCAGTCCTCCTTACGTATGTTGTTTTATGATGCTATTGTACCATAGGTCAGAGGCGTGTAGCAACAAACAGGTTGCATCACTGGAGGGTTTTTTGTATAATAACATGGAAGAGGTGATCAATCATGAAACATGAACTGTTTCCGGACGTTTACGCTGGCGGCATCTGGGAAGTGGATTACGATGCCTTGTTCGATCGTGGGATCCGAGGGATCATACTGGATGTAGATAATACGATCGTGCCTTATTTCGTGCCGGACCCGGACGTCCGTTCCGTCGCGGGCATCCATAGATTGCAGAAACAGGGCTTTTCCCTGTATATCGTTTCCAATGGGAAAGAATCTCGTGTCCGGCGTTTCAACCAGGGACTGGGTCTTCCCTTTATCTGTCACGCGGGCAAACCGACTGCTAAGGGTTTCGTGCAGGCCATGCGAGATATGCAGCTGCCCCCTGAGCAGATCGCGGTCATCGGGGATCAGATCTTTACAGATGTGTGGGGCGGCAACCGTCTTGGCATGTATACGATCCTGGTCAAGCAGGTCTCCCGGCGGGATGAATGGATCACAGCGATCAAACGTCCGTTGGAGAAGATCGTCATGCTGGCGTATCGCCTGTACGTAAAAAAGCAGAAGCAGGTCGCGGCATGAATCTGATCCTGATCGGATGTATGGGCTGCGGAAAGACGACCGTCGGCGCATTGCTTGCGGAGCAATATCATTATACTTGTATCGATACCGATCAATGGATCGAGCAAGAGGAAGGGCGGACCATCACCGAGATCTTTCGGATCGATGGGGAAGCAGGCTTCCGCGCTATCGAAAAGAATGCGCTGCATCGGCTGTTTCCGGCAGATCGGACGATCCTTTCCACCGGCGGCGGGATCATCCTGGATCCTGAAAACGTTGCACAGTTGAGAGACAACGGGATGGTCCTGTACTTGAAGCGATCTCCTGAGTCTTTATATGAGCGTCTTGTCGATGTGACCGGACTGCCGCTCCTGGATGGGACCGAAGGAGAAGTGCGACTCCAGCGGATCCGTACGCTGCTTGACCAAAGAGAAAGTTTGTACACAGCGGCGGCGCACCAGGTGATCGAGTGCGATGATAGGGAGTCCGAAACGATCGCGTACGAGATCGGACGTTCATTTTTAAAAAACAGTTGAATTTGATCCGCAGATAGGGTAAAATAAGACAGATACTATGTAAGTATGCAAGGAGGAATTGATTATGGCAGAAGTCATCCTGGCTGGAGATTTCAAAAACGGCGTGACCGTAGAGTACCAGGGCAATATCTGGACGATCATCGAGTTCCAGCACGTCAAACCCGGTAAAGGATCTCCGTTCGTTCGTACTAAATTGAAAAACATCAAGACCGGCGGCGTCATCGAGACGAGCTTCCGTCCTACAGAAAAACTGGACCGTGCGCATATCGAGCGTAAGTCCATGGAGTACCTGTACAACGATGGTACCCTGTTCTATTTCATGGATCCTGAATCCTACGAGCAGCTGGGTCTCAACGAGGACCAGCTTGGCAATGCGCTGAAGTTCGTCAAGGAGAACGACAGTGTAACGATTATGTCCCATAATGGCGAGGTATTTGGTGTCGAGCCGCCAAACTTTGTTGAGCTCGAAGTCACGCATACCGAACCCGGTGCGCGCGGTGATACAGCGACGAATGTCATGAAGCCGGCCACGGTCGAGACCGGTGCCGAGATCGCCGTTCCGCTGTTCATCAATATCGGCGACAAGATCAAGATCGACACTCGTTCTGAAGAGTATCTTGGCCGTGCCTGATCAGGCAGGAGAGCTACATTGAAAACTCGAATTTTTGAAGGTTCCGGCGTGGCTATCGTCACGCCGTTCCGCGCTGATGGCAGCGTGGATTATGATTCTTTTGCCCATCTCATCGATTGGCAGATCGCACAGGGAACAGATTGCATCGTAGCCTGCGGTACTACGGGCGAGGCTTCGACCATGCCCGATGAAGAGCATCTGGAAGTCGTCCGTTTCGCCGCGGAGTATACAGCGCATCGTGTGCCTGTCCTGGCCGGCGCCGGTTCTAACGATACACATCATGGTATTGCGCTGGCATCCCGCATGAGCGAGTTCGATATCGACGGGTTGCTGCTGGTCACACCATATTACAACAAGACCACGCAGAAAGGTCTTTATGAACATTTTTCGGCTACTGCCAAAGCGGTCGATGTTCCCATCGTCCTGTATAACGTACCCAGCCGTACTGGTCTGAACATGCTGCCGGAAACGGTGGCACGCCTTGCGGCCGATCATGAGAACATCGTCGGTGTCAAGGAATGCGTGTTCGATCAGATGGCAACAGCCCGCGGCCTGATCGGTGATGATTTCGCGATCTATTCCGGTGAAGATGGACTGGCGGTTCCGGCCATGTCCGTCGGCGGTACAGGTGTTATTTCCGTGTTGGCGAATATCGCTCCGGCAGATGTCCATCAGATGATGCGATTCTGCCTGGATGGTGATTTCAAAAGCGCGGCGGCGATCCAGATCCGTGCATTGCCGTTGATCAAAGCTTTGTTTGCTGAGACCAGTCCCATCCCGGTCAAGTACGCGATGAATCGTCTGGGCATGGAAGCCGGCATCTGCAGACTTCCTTTGACTTCGATCGGTGAAGAAGCCGCGAAGAAACTGGATCAGACTATGGAAGCCTATGGATTGATCTGATACTGTTTTGTGAAGTTGGTGTTATGCTGTAACGCCAACTTTACTTATATCTTGAAACAAATGGGAGAAAAAGTAATGTCTGAAGGAAAACCAGCTAACAAGAACAAAGGGCTGATCATCGCGATGGTGATCCTGTCCGTACTGGTTCTGCTTGCCGTCATTATTCTGGTCATCGTCGGCATGAACCGCGGGAAAAAGGGTTCTGCCGCGGCTGAGGGACAGACCGGCATCATTGCGGAGCCGGAGCCGAAGGAATCGATGGAAGCATCCGGGGAGGAGAGCGATGCCATCGAAGAAGCGCCGGCGGAAGAGGCTGCTGAAGCGGCGGAGGACAGTGAGGCCGACAAGGAGAAAGCTTCCGACGTCGAGCAACAGGAGGTCGCACCGGTGGTACAATTCCTGGACCGTCCGTCGATCCTGGACGATTTCTTTAAACTGATTTATGACCCGGAAGAAGCTAATGTGGAACCTATCCAGGTCGATGATGCCAAAAGCCTGTATAATGCCGAACAGTTCTGGCTGAACGATGAGCAGTGCGAGTTGCTGGAACAATATGGTTTCTTTATGCAGCGCCGAGGCGGTAAAGAATTCTTTGAGATTTATGAAGGCAACCGCTACGCGCTGGTACCGAATTTCGTCACTGTCGATTCCATGATGCATACGTATCATTTGTATTTCGCATATCTCATGAAGAAGACGGAGCGGAACAACCTGGCACCTGCGCTCAAGGAGCTGTCTTTGCAGATGCTGGACAAGTCCAAAGCGCAGTTTGAAGAACTCAAAGGCACACCGTGGGAGAACGGTGCGAAGATCAATGTAGCATTCTTCGCCGTCGGGGCAACGCTGCTTGGGGAATCGCCTGACGTGCCTGCGGAAGTGCAGGATGTCGTACAGCAGGAACTGTCACTGGTCGAGGCAGCAGAAGGTATTTCTAAATCACCCTTGTTAAATATCGAGGAGGATTACAGTCAATATATCCCGCGTGGGTATTATGATACCGATGAAAACCTGAGCATGTATTTCAAAGGTATGATGTGGTATGGCCGCCGCAATTTCATCCTGAAGGATGATGATCAGACTCGTGCCGCCATCCTTATGACCTTGGCTCTGGATGAGGATACGCTGCCTGCCTGGGAGAGTATTTATACAGTCACTTCCTTCTTCGCGGGTGCTTCTGATGACAGTGGATACTACGAATATCGTCCACTGATCGAGGCAGCGTTCGGTGAGGATCTCTCTATGCAGGCTTTGGTCGCTAATGCGGACCAGCTGGTCGTGTTCCAGGAGACCGCAAGCAAACTGGATCCTCCGAAGATCAATTCCGTTCCCGTCAATCAGTCTGATTCCGACGAGGAGAGAAATGATAAGATCATCGGCTTCCGCTTCATGGGACAGCGTTTTACTTTGGATGCATCTATCTTCACCCAGCTTTGCTATCGTTTCACCCAGGAAAATCCGGAAGGAGGCAAACGCCTGCTGCCAGATGCGCTGGATGTGCCCGCAGCCCTGGGCAGTGATGTTGCCCTTCAGATCCTGGAGGAACAGGGTGATACGAAGTACGCCAATTATCCGGAGAATATGCAGAAATTGCGCGATATGATCGCGGAGGCACCGGAAAGCACCTGGAACGCGAGTCTATATGCCGGCTGGCTGAATACATTGCGTCCGTTGCTCGAACCCAAGGGTGAGGGATATCCTTCCTTTATGCAGACTGAAGCCTGGACCAGAAAGAACCTCATGACGTTCCTGGGCAGTTACGCGGAATTGAAGCATGATACGATCCTTTATGCCAAGCAGATGATGGCTGAGATGGGCGGCGGCGAGCTGCCTGACTGGGACGACCGTGGCTATGTCGAGCCTGAAGTGGAAGTCTATGCACGTCTCTCTGCTTTGGTACGTGCCACTTCCGATGGCCTGGAGCATTATGGATTGCTGTCTCCTGAGGATAAGGAAAGCCTTGGGCTGCTGGCACAGCTGTCCGATCAGCTGCAGACCATATCCGAGAAGGAACTGCGGGAAGAGACTTTGACGGATGAAGAATATGAATTGATCCGTACCTACGGCGGCCAGCTCGAACATTTCTGGCAGCAGGCCACCAAGGACGATGCTGAAAATGAATACTTCACTTCCGACGACTTCCCGGCTGCGATCATTGCAGATATCGCTACGGATCCGAACGGAGAATGCCTGGAAGTCGGTACCGGGGACCCGGCGCGCATCGTTGTCGTTGTCCGCGTGGATGGCGTCCTGAAACTGGCGGAAGGTTCTGTTTACACGTTCTATCAGTTCCGTCAGCCTATCAGTGATCGTCTGACCGATACCAAGTGGCGTCAGATGATGGGCATTGAATTATCGGATGATGGCACTTACGTTCAGGAGCCGGCGGTGGATCTGCCGGAATGGAAACAGCCTTCCTGGTATGAATATCACTACTGATATGAAGATCAAACGCATCATCATATGGCTGCTGCAGATCGCGGCAGCCATACTGTTTTTAAGCTTTATTTTCGGCATGTTTCTGTACCGCGGAGCCGACCCGCTGTTTCTGCCTTCCTGGGTCCATTGGGAGCAGGAAGACATGGATCTGCAGATCGACGGCGAGCCTATACATGTAACGTTGAAAAAACGTTGTCTTACGATCAGCGATCCGCAGGGAAAGCAACTGTGGACCGCGCCGGACGATTGGAAAGTCTCCCAGGTATGGATCCGTGACATCGATCATGATGAATTAGATGAAGTCGTTTTTCTACTGTGGAAGAAGGGGAGCTTCGGGGATCATAAACCGTTCTGGATCGAAGAGAACGATGAGAACTGGTCTCAGCATATCTTCATTTACGATTGGGATCATGAGAGAAAGGATCGGTTGAAACCGCTTTGGATGTCCTCTGCCATGGGGATCCAGGCCGCGAAAGTACAAATGGACGAGCAGGACCGGCTTTTGATCACTACGCCGGAAGGGAAAAGGACCACCTGGTATTGGGAGAGCTGGGGTCTGTTGCTTGCGGATTAAAATATCATAAATAACATTGCAAAAAATGCATAAAAGTTGTATAATCAAATAGAATGACAAACAGGAGGTTCTAATCATGGAAAAAGAGAATTCATTAGGACAGGTCCGCATCGCGGATGAAGTCATAGAGATCATCGCCGAACTGGCGCTGAACGATATTTCCGGCATCTATTCCACAGCTAAGAATAAAGGACGCAAGAATCAGGCCAAGAGCATCGAGGTCAAGGTCGTGGACGAGCAGGTCACAGCGGATATCGAAGTCTTCGTCAGCATGAATGTGAAGATCCCTGTCGTGGCCGAAAAAGTGCAGACCAAGGTCAAGGCGGCCATCGAAAATATGACCGGCATGCAGGTCTCTGAAGTCAACGTAAAGATCGTCGGACTGATCAAGGAAGACGCGCCTGAAGAATGATCCTGAGTTTCAAATGGAGTTCGTAAAGATGTATCTTTATGGACTCCTTGTATATATTATATCCCGGAGGTTAACATGAGCAGAACGAGTGCCAGAGAAGACGCATTTAAGATCCTCTTTCAGCAGCAGTTCGTAAAGGAGGACGCCAGACAGTCGATCAGCACCTATCTGGAGAATTTCGGCGGTCAGGAGACCGCTCCGGAAGACCTGGATTTCATCATCGATGAAGTCACGGGCGTCCTGGAACACCGCGATGCCTTGGATGAGCTCATCGAAGGCGCGCTCAAGGGCTGGAGCCTGTATCGTCTTTCAAAAGTGGATCTGAGCATTTTACGGCTCAGTGCCTATGAGATCCGCTACAGCTCGGAGATCCCATACAGTGTGACCATCAATGAAGCGGTGAATCTGGCTAAGAAATATTCACAGGAACAGGCTCCTTCCTTCATCAATGGCGTGCTTGGTGCGATCGAACCCTGTGAGAAGATCCCGACGACCTGAGATGGAGCGCAAGATCTATCCGGTCTCCCAGGTCAACCGATATGTCAATGCGATCCTGCGTCAGGACCGCATTTTGTCGGGGATCTGGCTGACGGGAGAACTATCCAATTGTTCCATGAGCCGCGGCCATCTGTACTTTACGATCAAAGACGCTGAAGGCGCGATCTCCTGCGTCATGTTCGCGTCCTATGCAAAAGATCTTACGATGCGCATGACGGAGGGCATGGCTGTCAACGCGTTTGGGGAGATCGGTCTGTACGAAAAAACAGGCCGATACCAGCTGAACGTACGGCAGATGGAGCCCGTGGGAGAAGGTGCGCTGTATCAGGCGTATCTGCAGTTGAAAAGCAAACTGGAGCGAGAAGGCCTTTTTGATCAGGAAAGAAAGCGGGAGATCCCGCCGTTCATACGTACATTGGGCATCATCACGGCACCAGGGAAAGCCGCGGTCCAGGATATGATCCAGATCTCACGGCGCAGATTTCCCGGGCTCCAGATCATCTTCTGCCCAGTGCAGGTGCAGGGTGTGTATGCTGCGGCATCGATTGCAGAAGGGATCCGGAGAATGAACGCGGATGGCAGGGCGGAAGTCCTGTTGGTCGGCCGCGGAGGCGGTTCGATCGAGGACCTGTGGGCTTTCAACGAAGAGGAGACCGTAAGGGCGATCGCGGGTTCCCGCATCCCTGTGATCAGCGCCGTTGGGCATGAGACGGACTTCACTTTGGCGGATTTCGCGGCAGATCTGCGTGCGCCAACGCCCTCTGCGGCCGCTGAACTGGCCGTACCGGATGTCCGTGTCCTGCTGCAGCGCCTCATGGACGAGGATCAGCGGATCCGTTCCTTGATGCATGGCAAGCTGGATCAAGCGCGCAGTGCACTCTCCTTATATCAAGAAACGATGTCGCCGCGTATGCTGCGGCTGCACCTGGAGCAGGCCATACAGCGTGTCGCGTCCGAACAGGACACCATGGAGCGGCTTGTCAAAGATCGGGTCCGGGAACTGCGCACGATGCTGACACAGTATGTCTCCGATTTGAAGCTGATGGATCCATATCGGCCGCTGCAACGTGGTTACAGCATCCTGACGTTTGAGGATAAGATCGTCCACAGTATCCAAGAGGTACATGAAGAAGACAAGATACAGGCCCGTTTGATGGACGGTATGCTTACAGTACAGGTCAAGGAAAGGAATCCCGGAGATGGCAGGCAGGTTTGAAGAAGGTATGCAGAAGCTCAGCGAGATCCGAGCGCGGATGGAGCAGGAGCAGACGGACCTGGAAGCAATGGTCCAATTATATAAAGAGGGACTGGCTTTGAGCAAGTCTTTGACCGAACAGTTGGATCTGACTGAAAAAGAGATCCTGACACTGGAAAAGGAAAGCAATGATGGAAACGCCGAATGAGATGCTCAAGCAATGGATGGATGCGTGGCTTCCGCGTCTGGAACAGGCTCTGAAGGAAGCCGTTTCCCAGGAGCAAGGATTCGATAAGAAGCTGTGGCAAGCCATGGAATACAGTCTCCTTGCAGGCGGCAAACGGCTGCGTCCCGCTTTTTTGATGCTGTCGGGACTTGCCCTTGGTGCCAAAGAAGAGGAGCTGACACCCTTTGCGATCGCTCTGGAAATGATCCATACCTATTCCTTGATCCACGATGATCTGCCGGCGATGGATAATGATGACTACCGCCGGGGGCGTCTTACGAATCATAAAGTATTTGGAGAAGGTATGGCGGTACTTGCGGGCGACGGACTTCTGAATCTGGCCGCGGAGACCATGGCGGATGCTTGTATGGCCGAGGCTCCGGAGCAGCAGCCAAACGCCCTTCGCGCCATGCAGCGGATCCTGCATGCGGCGGGTCCTTCCGGAATGATCGCCGGTCAGACAGCGGATATCGAAGCGGAAGAAAAGCGCCTTGGAGCAGAGGGACTTGCCTTCATCGATCACAATAAAACAGGACAGCTGCTGTGTGCGCCATTCGTCTGCGGAGCGCTTCTTGCAGGAGCGGAGCCTTCTGTCTGTGCGGCCCTGGAGCAAGCGGGATTCCGCATCGGCACCGCGTTTCAAATCCAGGATGATATCCTGGATATAGAGGGTGACGCGGCATTGCTTGGAAAAGCTACAGGAAGCGACGCGCTCAATCATAAAGAAACATTTGTGACTGTCTATGGACTGGAAGAAGCCAAAGAAGCGGCAAAACGGCTGTCAAAAGAGGCACTGGTGGATCTCGAAGTGCTTCCTGGCCCCTATGGAGCAATGGCACGCGCATTGACCGCATCTTTGATCACAAGGAAATATTGATATGATACTCGATAAGATCCACGATCCTTCCGATCTAAAGCGTCTGTCGCCGAAGAAGGAGCAGCAGCTTGCGGCGGAGATCCGAGATCAGTTGCTGAAGACGACTTCTGAGCATGGCGGCCATCTCAGTCCGAATCTGGGGGTCGTCGAGCTCACGATCGCGCTGTACAGCGTGTTTGATACGCCTAAGGACGCGATCATCTGGGATGTGGGGCATCAGACCTACGTGCAGAAATTGTTGACCGGCCGTAAGGACAGGTTCGATACCCTGCGCCAGGCAGATGGCCTATCCGGCTTCCCGCGGACGTATGAGAGTCCCTATGATCTCTTCAACGCGGGACATGCGTCCAATTCCATTTCGCTGGCTTATGGCATGGCTAAAGCCAGGGATCTGAAGAAAGAGGATGGGGAAGTCGTAGCTGTCATCGGTGATGGCGCACTGACCGGCGGTATGGCGTATGAGGCCTTGAATAATGCCGGCAAAGGCGAAAGCAAGATGATCGTAGTCGTCAACGACAATGAGATGGCGATCGGTCAGAACGCAGGCCGTGTAGCCCATAATCTGAACCGGATGCGTACCAAGCGCTTTTACCTGCGTACGAAGCTGGATGCCAAAAAAATCCTGCTGCGCATGCCGGGCGGCGTCGGCATGTTCCGACGGCTGAGACGGCTCAAAAGACGCATCAAATATTTTCTGCTGAACGGTGTCCTTTTCGAAGAAATGGGTTTCGCCTATCTTGGTCCGGTCGATGGACATAATCTTAAAGACCTAAAGCAGATCCTGAAGCAGGCCAAGCGTTTGGATGAACCGGTCATCGTACATGTCCGTACGACCAAAGGCAAGGGCTACGCCCCGGCGGAGCAGGATCCGGCACGGTTCCATGGCATCGGTCCCTTCGATCTTGTCACGGGCAGTGAAAAGAAGCGATCCTGCACGACCTGGTCGGATGTATTCGGGAAGACCATGATGGAGTTGGCGGAGCAGGAGCCTGGGCTTTGTGCGATCTCCGCGGCGATGATCGATGGTACCGGTCTTGCGGATTTCGCCCACTATTATCCGGAACGGACTTTTGACGTAGGTATCGCGGAAGAACATGCAGTCACGTTCGCGGCAGGCCTCGCCAAGGGCGGTATGAAACCTGTATGTTCCATCTATTCCACCTTCCTGCAGCGAGCGTATGATCAGATCCTGCATGACGTCTGCATGAACGATCTGCCGGTCATTTTGGCAGTGGATCGTGCCGGCATCGTGGGAGAAGATGGTGAATCGCACCAGGGGATCTATGATCTGGCCTATCTGTCTCATATACCGGGTCTTACAGTTATGGCACCTGCCAATGACGTAGAACTGCGCAGAATGCTGCGATTCGCTCTTTCTTATGGGCATCCTTGTGCGATCCGGTATCCGCGTGGCCCAGTCGAAGTCTGCACGGGAGAAGTCCCCGAGATCGAAGTGGGCAAAGGCGTGGTCGTGCGGCAGGGTACAGATGCAGCGGTCCTGGCTTTGGGAGCCACCGTATCGGCTGCTATGGAGGCAGCCCAAGTGCTGGAAGCGCAGGATCATATTTCGCTTACCGTTGTCGATATGCGCTTTGCAGCGCCGTTGGATGAGGCTTTGATCGTGGAGGTCTGCCGGAAGCATAAGTTCGTTCTGACAACGGAGGATCATGTGGACGAGGGTGGATTCGGAGAGAAAGTCCTATGTGCTGCACCGGAGGATGTGCGCGACAAGATCCACGTCCAGGCGATCCCGAACGGATTCGTGCGTCAGGGCACACGCTGTGCACTGCTGCATGCATATGGATTAGACGCGGAAGGGATCCGCAAACGGGTCCTGGAAGCTTTACGATAAGGATACGACATGGCAAAAGAACGACTGGATGTGCGGATGGTGCAGCAGGGCCTTGCACCTTCCCGTGAAAAGGCAAAAGCCCTGATCATGGAAGGGACCGTCTATGTGGACGGTGTCCGGGAGGATAAAGCAGGTACCATGATCCGGGAGGATGCTGCGATCGAAGTACGGGGTCCACAGCTCAAATACGTCAGCCGCGGCGGCCTCAAATTGGAGAAGGCTATGGCCGCGTTCTCGCTGGATCTTAACGACAAGGTATGTATCGATGCCGGCGCGTCGACGGGCGGATTTACGGATTGCATGCTCCAGAACGGCGCGAGGCACGTCTATGCTGTGGACGTCGGATATGGTCAGCTTGCCTGGAAACTGCGGCAAGATGAGAGGGTCACAGTACTGGAAAAGACTAACGTCAGATATCTGGATGAGACCCATATTCCTGAAGCGTGCGACTTTGCATCCTTTGATCTTTCCTTCATTTCATTGACAAAGACGATTCCAGCCGTGGCAGCCCGACTGAAAGAAAACGGTACCATGGTCGCGCTGATCAAACCGCAGTTTGAGGCGGGACGGGAACAGGTCGGTAAGAAAGGCGTCGTACGGGATCCAAAGGTGCATGAGCAGGTCCTTCGGATGATCTGTGATTGGTGCACAGCGGAAGGATTCGTGATCAAAGGGCTGACCTTTTCTCCGGTGCGCGGTCCCGAAGGGAATATCGAATATTTGATCTATCTTTCGAAAAATCTAAATGAGGTCCCGATCTCCGTGGAGGATAGGATCTCTGAAGTAGTAAAGGAATCTCATGAAGAACTTTAATTGTCTGCTGATGCCGAATGAAAAGAAAGATCAGGGACTTATGCTGACCCGCCGTCTTTGTAGATTTTTGATTTCGGCTGGCGCGTCCGCATATGTTCCTGAGGAAGTCTTTCCGGCAATGGCGCAGGAACGGGCCCTCTTGTATCAGCCGGAGGAGCGTTCCAAGATCGATCTGATCGTTCCTTTGGGCGGCGATGGTACGATCATACGAGCGATCTTCCGTTTCCAGGAATTGTCGGAAGTACCGATCCTGGGGATCAACCTTGGAGACGTCGGGTTTCTGGCGGAAGTCGAACCGGAACAAGCTGAGAAAGCGCTTTCCATGGTGCTGGAAGGGCATTTCGCGACGGAGGAACGCATCCTGCTCGAAGGATGGACCGAGAGTGGCGAAGCAGAACCCTATCATTTTACAGCAATGAATGATGTGTGGATCAACCGCCATATGATGGCTTCCATGATCGAAATGGGTGTATACATCAATGGCCATCTGATCGATACCTTCATGGGAGATGGCATGATCATCTGTACGCCGACGGGTTCTACGGCGTATAATCTGTCAGCCGGTGGGCCGATCGTGGCACCATCGGCACGGAATCTGGTGATCACGCCGCTCTGTGTGCATTCCCTGAACGTGCGGTCGATCGTCACGTCCGAGAATGACGTGATCATGATCTGCATCGGCGAAGGAAAGAATGACAGACAGTATCCATCGTTGATCAGTATCGATGGAAAAAAGAATCTCTGGCTCCGGTCAGGGGACAGGATCGTGCTGCGGCGGTCTTCCCGCACCGTATCCATCATCAAAGTTACAGAACATACTTTCTACCAGACGTTGAAAAAGAAACTATTTTAGGAGGCGTAACATGAAGAGAGACCGTCAGGCGGCGATACTCCAGCTGATCGCGCACAACAGCATCACCACACAAGAAGAACTGGCCGCGAAACTGAATCAGGCCGGCTTTGTTGTGACACAGGCTACCGTATCCAGGGACATCCGGGATCTTCGTCTGATCAAAGTCGTCGGCCCGAACGGACAGCCGCATTATGCCGTGAAATCCTATGGGAAGGCGGAAGATGAGGAAAATGCGGCCGCCAAGTATCTTGCTGTGCTTACGGAGGCATATGTATCTTCAGCCTGTGCAGGCAATATCCTGGTGGTCAAGACCGCGACGGGTATGGCCATGGCCGTCGCCGCTTCGATCGACACCTTGGGTTGGACAGACGTCATCGGATCTATTGCCGGAGATGATACGATCTTCCTGGCCGTCGCGACAAAAGAGGACTGCGCGGCGATCAAGGAACGTCTGGACCGGATCGTCAAGAGATAAAGGAGATCATAGAATATGCTTTTTTCTCTGCGGATGCAGAACATCGCTCTCATCGACGACGTGCGTCTCGATCTGGAGAGCGGCCTCAATATCCTGACCGGTGAGACCGGAGCAGGAAAAAGTATTCTGATGGATGGGATCAACCTGGCACTGGGCAGCCGGGCGCAAAAGGAACTGCTGCGTCCGGATGGCAGTTCACGGGTCGATCTTCTTTTCGTTGAAGAAGATCCGAAGATCTTGTCCAGGCTGGCGGAACTCGGGATCAATGCGGATCAGGGAGAGATCCTGATGACCCGCCAGTTCAGTGTATCTCCGGCACAGCAGGTGCGCAGCCTTTGCAGGATCAATGGGCAGATCGTTACGGCAGGTCAGATGAAAGATGCCGCCAGACTACTGATCGATATCCACGGTCAGCATGAGCATCAGTCTCTGCTGGATACGGCTAAACATCGTGAGATCCTGGACCGGTTCGACGACAGGATCCAGGAAGCGAGGGAACTGTACGCGCACCTGTTCGGAACATATACCGCGCTTTGCAAAGAGCTGGAAGGTTACGAAAAGGACGAACAGGATAAAGAACGCCTTCTGTCGCTCATGCAGTACGAGCGGGATGAGATCGAGCAGGCAGCGGTGCGTGATGGAGAAGAAGAGGAACTGAAGATCCACCGCAGAAGGCTGTATAATAGTGAACGTATGCGGGATGCTGTTACCGAAGCCGTCACACTGCTGCACGAGAACATGAGCGGCCCTACAGTCTCCGATCTGCTGGGACAGGCGGTTTCTTCTTTGAACGGGATCGCTTCGCTGGATGATACACTGCCACCCATTTTGGAATCCCTGCGGGATACCTCTGCGGTTCTGGACGATCTGGGATATCAGCTGACCGCGTATCTGGATCAGTTGGATATGGATCCGCAGGAACTCAATGATATCGAAAACCGTCTGGATGTGATCCGCCGGGTAACCTCGAAATACGGTGCTACGTCGGAAAAGATCCAGGCGTATTATGAGGATCTGCTTGTGCGGATCGATAAATTAGAGCATATACAGCAGACGAAAGAGTCGCTGCGGGCACAAAAAGCAACTGCTGAAACCAACTTGAGAAAAGCGGCGGACAAATTACATGATCTGAGAGCCAGTGCTGCCGCTGAGGTGAGTCGGGAGGTCACGGAGATCCTGAAAACCTTGCAATTCAAGGATCCCTGCTTCATGATCGAAGTCCGGCCTTCCGGAACCTATCGTTCGTATGGTACGGATGAGGTCGAGTTTTGCGTCCGCACCAATGTGGGCGATGCGGTCAAGCCACTGCATATGATCGCCTCAGGCGGTGAAATGTCCCGCATCATGCTGGCTATCAAGACTGTGCTGGCCCGAAGGGATGAGATCCCTACGTTGATCTTCGACGAGATCGACACGGGCATCAGCGGACGTACAGCGCAAAGTGTCGCCGAGCGGATGTGCCAGATCGCACAGTACCATCAGGTGCTGTGTGTGACTCATCTGCCGCAGATCGCCGCCATGGCCGACGTCCATTTCGCGATCGAAAAGACGGTGACGGATGGACATACGCGTACAGAAGTCCGGTCATTGGACCGTGATGGCATGATCGAAGAATTGGCCAGACTGACGAGCGGTGTCACGGTGACAGATGCCGTGCTTTCCAGTGCACGTGAATTAAAAGAACAGGCGGAAAAACGTAAGCAGCAGATCGCTGAGGAGAAAGCTTTATGAAACGGATCGCTGTGATCGGCGGCGGAGCCTCCGGTCTTATGGCGGCGATCGCCGCAGCGGAACAGGGATGCAGCGTTACCATTTTTGAGAAGACCGATCGTCTGGGGCGTAAGATCCCAGCGACCGGCAATGGCCGATGCAATCTGTCGAATCTGTCTTTGGGACAAGAGCCTGTCACAGATGAGGCTTATCACGGTTCAGCCAAAACTCTCTTTCTACCGGTCTTTACCGGATTCGATCTCGAAAAAACGCTGGACTTCTTCAGGTCGATTGGGATCCCGGTACGATCTGAGGGAGAGCGGTTGTACCCCTATAATCTGCAGGCAGCTTCCGTCATTGACGCGCTTCGGGATCGTGTGGAGCGGGATCCCTGGATCGAGATCCGCCTGGAGCAGGAAGTGCGCGGCATGCAAAGCAGCAAGGGCCGCTGGCAGGTACAGACGTCCGCAGGAAAGGCCTCTTTCGATGCGGTGATACTAACGGCGGGAGGCAAAGCCGCACCGCAGCTTGGGACGGATGGATCCGGCCCCAAATTGGCCGAAGCAACGGGACTGCATGTCACTTCTTTGTCACCTGCATTGGTTAAACTGCAATTAGGATCGCCGTACTGCAAACGTCTCAGCGGACTGCGTTTGGATGCCTGCGTCAAGATCCTGTGGGACGGGAAAGTGATCCGCACCTGCACGGACGAGATCATCTTTACCGATGATGGGATCTCCGGTTCCGCGGTATTTATGGTATCCCAGGCGGCGACTACCTTGCTGGAACAGCGGAAACAGCCGATGCTGGAACTGGATCTGTTCCCTGAAATGGAAGCAGAGGACTTGTTCATACTGATCCGGCAGATCCTGGACAGTGTATCCTGGAAGCCGATCCTGGAGGGCTTGAACGGGACTTTGCATAAGAAACTGATCCCAGTCCTGTTGAAGGAAACGGACATCAGCAAAGACCGGACCTCATCGTCCATCAAGGATGGGGAGATCCGTACCATGATAGGGTTCCTGAAGCACTGGAAAATGAAGATCATCGGCCATGGTGGGTTCAAGAACGCCCAGGTCACAGCCGGTGGGATCGATGGGACGGAGATCGGAACAGATCTGCAAATGAAGCGATTCCCAGGCTTGTATGCTGCGGGAGAAGTGATCGATATCGATGGAGACTGCGGCGGCTTCAATCTGCAGTGGGCCTGGAGCTCTGGTTACATCGCAGGAAAAAATGCCGCCGAACAGAAAGGTTGAACGTACATGATCGCATATGTACAAGGAGAATTGAAACGGATCGAAGAGAACAGTGTCATCGTAGAGAACGGTGGCATTGGATATCGTGTTTTCGCTCCGATCCGAGAAGATATGCTGCGCGTAGGTGTCGGGCGGGAAGTCACCCTGCATACCTATTTTTCCGTAAGGGAAGATGCCATGCAGCTGTTTGGTTTTCTGACGATGGATGAACTGGACTTGTTCAAGCTCCTGATCAATGTAAAGGGTGTGGGGCCGAAGTTCGCCCTGGCCATCCTTACCTCCCTCAGTATGACGGACATCCTGTTCGCCATCGCGCAGGGGGATCATAAGGCGTTGACAAAGGCGCCTGGCGTCGGCAATAAGACGGCCCAGCAGATCATTCTTGATCTGAAGGGCAAGATCACCGCGCCTTCCGCGGATGATACAACGATCCTGCCCGCCGGATCTTCGATCACGAGTGTGGCGGAAAACAGTGCGGTCGCCGATGCGATCGCTGCGCTGGAAGCGTTGGGTTATGCACATACGGCCGCGACCGAAGCCGTACGTTCGATCCCCGGATGGGAAGCTTTGGCGGAAGCCGGCGAAGTCAGCCAGTTGGTGCGTGAGAGTCTGAAACGGCTTGCGAGGTGATAAGGAGACGATATGGACGATTTAAGAGACAGACTGGAAAGCATGGACGATCTGGAACGTTGGGTCGATACCAAAGTCCGTAAGGAAGAGCAGGAAAATGAAGCAAGCCTGCGGCCGGTCCATTTCGAGGATTACATTGGCCAGGATGCGGTCAAGGAGAACCTGAAGATCTTCATCGCTGCAGCCAAAAAGCGTGGAGAACCATTGGATCACGCATTGTTCTACGGTCCTCCCGGACTGGGCAAGACCACCATCGCAGGCATCATCGCGCACGAAATGAACGTCAATATCAAGATCACGACAGGCCCTGCGATCGAAAAGCCGGGCGATATGGCCGCGATCCTCAATAATCTGAGCCCCGGAGACATCTTGTTCATCGATGAGATCCATCGCCTGAACCGACAGGTCGAGGAGATCCTGTATCCGGCAATGGAGGATTTCGCCATCGATATCATGATCGGCAAAGGGCCCGCGGCGCGTTCCATTCGACTGGATCTGCCCAGGTTCACCCTGATCGGCGCCACCACACGGGCCGGCGCTTTGTCAGCACCGTTGCGCGATCGTTTCGGCATGAACCATCATATGGAATATTATAAGCCGGAAGAACTGGCACAGATTGTCAAGAATTCTGCCGCGAAACTGAAGATCGATATCGATGAGGAAGGTGCGCTGGAGATCGCGCGCAGGTCCCGAGGGACACCGCGTCTTGCGAATCGTTTCCTCAAGCGTGTCAGGGACTTCGCGGAGGTGCGTTTCGATGGACGCATCGATCTTGAAACGGCCCGCTATGCGCTGAACCAACTGAACGTCGATCCAAATGGTCTGGATACCATGGACCAGAAGATGCTGACCGCCATGATGGATCTGTTCGGCGGCGGTCCGGTGGGTCTGGAGACCCTGGCAGCCTCCATCGGCGAGGATTCCGGTACCATTGAGGATGTTTGTGAACCGTATCTGATGCAGTGCGGTTTCATCCAGCGGACACCACGCGGCCGTGTGGTCACGCCCTATTGTCTGACATACTTCCATCGAGACGTTCCTGATGTGAACGGTCAATTGAAATTATGAGTCATCCTGAATTATTATCACCAGCCGGCAACATGGAATGCTTGAAAAGCGCCGTGGCCGCCGGCTGCAATGCAGTGTATTTCGGAGGCACGCGCTTCAATGCAAGGCATGGAGCTTCCGGATTCGACATCGCTTCCATGAAGGAAGCCGTCCATTATACGCGGTTGCACAATGTCAAAACGCTCTTGACCGTCAACACGTTGGTCAAAGAGACGGAGTGGAAGGACTTTGCGGTAAGCATGGAGCAGATGGCAGAGACCGGTATCGACGGTGTGATCGTGCAGGATCTTGGGGTAGCGGATCATATCCGCAGACATTATCCTTGGATCGCGCTGCATGGAAGTACACAGATGAGCGTCCATGCACCGGACGGTGTCCGCTTTCTGGAGGATCTTGGCTTCCAGCGCGTCGTACTGGCACGGGAACTGTCTCTGGAAGATGTGCGGAGGATCCGGGAATGCTCGAAGATCGAACTGGAAGTCTTCATCCATGGGGCCATGTGCTACAGTGTTTCCGGTCAGTGTTTGATGAGTTCATTCATCGGGGGGCGCAGCGGTAATCGCGGTATGTGCGCGCAGCCTTGTCGGCTGGCCTATCGTGCTGGGGACCGCAAGCCAGCATATCTGATGGATATGAAGGATATGTGCACCCTGGATATCCTGCCGGAGATCGTCTCCTGCGGCGTAGATTCTTTGAAGATCGAAGGCCGATTGAAAAGCCCGGAGTACGTATATGGCGTGACCTCTGGGTACCGAGCGGCGCTGGATCATATGCTGTCGGAGGAGACACTGGCTGAAAGCAAACAGGAGATGGCACAGTTGTTCAACCGCGGCGGTTTTTCTCGCGGTTACTGGGTAAAGGCGAAGGATTCCATGATCGAGGCGGAGAGTCCGAAGCATCAAGGATTGCGGATCGGTAAAGTCTCCGAGATCCGTGGTGGACGTATTTATATTGCTTCTGACACACCGCTGCACGCACAGGATGTATTGGAGATTCGAACGGAAAAAGCGCCGTTTCCCTCCTATCAGCTGCAGGAACGCAACCTGACAGATGACGGATGCAGCGCCTGGATCACTTTGGAACGGAACGTCCGGAAAGGACTCGAAGTCTACCGCTTGATCGACAGTGCGCTGGTTGGGCGTTTCTCAAACTATGAGTCGCCCCAAAGGCCTGTGATCCTGTCCGCTGATCTGACCGAAGGGCGGCAGGCGCGATTGACTGCGTCTTGTGGAGATACGACTGTCACTATCGAAGGAAGCGTTGTGGAGACCGCGCTTGAGCATAGTATGGAGGAAGCCGCGATCCGCAGATCTCTGATCAAGACCGGAGGTACGCCGTTCGTCCCGGAAGATATCAGGATCCGGACCGAAGGCAGCATATTTATCCCGGTGTCTGCGCTGAACGAACTGCGCCGCAAGGCCTTGACAGCTCTTGAGGATGCTTTATGTCAGCGGGAACAGCGACCGTATGATCCGCTCAGACTTGGTTCCCTGCAGAAGGAATCAGGTGCAGGAGTGCGTCTGGAAGCTGTTTTGTCTACAGAAGAGCAATGGAGCGCCGCGATGGAGCTTAAGATCGATCATGTCTGGTTCCGCAGGGAGCGATTCTCCCGTCAGAGGATCGTTGAACTGATCGGAGAAGCCCATGCAGCGGGGATCAGCTGTGGCGTAAGCCTGCCGTATTTCGATGTGCGGGAGACCTGGCAGCAAGAGGAACCGTGGGAGGTCCCCGTGCTGGTGCACGGCCTGGGACAGACCACAGCTTTTCCTGCAGAACATGTCTTCTGCGATATGCAGATCCCGGTCATGAACCGCGCTGCGGCCGATCTGATCCACGGATATGCGGATTCTTTGACGTTGTCGGTGGAATCCTCCGCAGAAGAATTGTCTCTCGTGGGTGAGAACAGGGATGCGATCATTGCCTATGGTAAGATCCCTGTGATGACCACCCGGCAGTGCCTGCAGAAAGAAGGACTGAAGTGCCTGCATGGTTCGGGCAGTCGGATCCTGGAGATCCGGGACCGCAAGGATGAGCCCTGGACGGCGGAGCTGCACTGTGGGAAGTCGTGTTACAACATGCTCTATACCGGGCATCCGCTTTGGATGGCCGATCGTTCCAAGGTTCTGAAAAAGACCGGCGCCGGGATCTGGCGGCTCTTGTTCCTTGATGAGGACCTTGCGCAGACACAGTCCGTCATCCGCTCCTATCAGGAGGCGGTCAAGGGGCATTCGGTCTATGACGCGCCGGATCACAGTATACGAGGCCATTTCTTTAAACCTTGTTTGTAAGTCTATTGGAAAGGAGGCTATGAGATGCTGTATTTCATCACATATATCTCCCGTTTTATATATATTTTCCTGATGATCCTTTTCATCATATTTGGATGGCAATGCTATAAGAGGCTGCCCTCGCAGAAGCAGGCGGCCTATTTCGCGCACTCTCAATTGATCCTCATCGCGCTGTTCCAGATCATGACCGATACGATCATCCTGCTGCATACATTGCAGGAAGGCGGAGATCTGAAGCAGGCCTTTATATGGTTGGGAGCCGAGGCGGGGGGCATGCTTTTGATGGGGATCCTCGCTGAGACCTTGCACAAAGGGACAGGCCGTCTGATCTGGAACGCAGTATTTATGCTGCTGAGCATCAGTATCGCGATCCTGTGGCGCCTGGATGAAGCCGTCGCGATCCAGCAGATTCGTTGGATGCTCATCTGTTTTGGACTGATCAACATCGTTTTATTGGTCATGCGGGGCAACTGGATCTATAAGATCCCTGTCGTGGTCTTCATTCTTGCAAGCTGCGGCATGGTCTTATTGCCCTTCGTCTTTCCCTATCGGGCTGGCGGCGCCCTGAACTGGGCTTACATCGGTGGATTTGTGTTCCAGCCATCTGAATTCGTGAAGATCTCATTCATTTTCTTGATCGGTTATATCTATTCCCGCAGATTCTCCTGGTTTGGATTGATCCTGGCCGCTGCTTTGACCGGTTTTATCGGCCTTGTATTGTTGATGCAGAACGATCTTGGCGGCCTGATGATCTTCGGTATCATTTTCTGGTTCATGACCTATGAGTATCTGGATCATAAACTGTGGTTGGTGCTTGGAGCACTGGCAGTGATCGTAGCAGGCTTTGTCGCCTACAAATTCGTCGGACATGTACGGATCCGTGTCGATGCATGGCTGGACCCGTGGTCGGATATCAATGCCGGCGGGTATCAGATCGCCCATTCCTTGTTTGCCATCGTAGGCGGCGGTTGGTTCGGAACAGGTCTGTTCCGCGGCATGCCCACGTACATACCCGTCAATACGACCGATATGGTCTTTTCGGCTGTAGCGGAGGAGTTCGGCATGCTGTTCTGCATCCTGCTGATCCTTCTGTACACATTCCTTTTCATGACCATGCTCGAATACGCCCGGCATGAGAACGAGGCACATAAACGGTCCTTACTGCTGGGTTTTGCTGTCCTGTTCATGACCCAGACCTTCGTCATCATCGGAGGAGCGACCAAGCTCATTCCGTTGACAGGCGTTACTTTACCATTTATCAGCTATGGAGGCAGCTCCATGCTTTCTATGACGATCCTGATCGGTATCGTCCAGGGGATCATTCGATCCTCCTATCCACCTGTAAGAAAGGAGGTGCCAGAGGATGAAGAACCGCAGCACATCGGACCACAGCAGCCATACCAGCAGCCACAGTACGTCCAACAGCCGCCCTATGGACAGCCAGGACCTTACGCAGCGCCGCAGCCGTATGGAAGACCGCAGCAATATGGACAGCAGCCGCCAGTCTACGGACAGCAGCCGCCAGTCTACGGACAGCAGCCGCCAGTCTACGGACAGCAGCCGCAGACCTATGGACAGCAGCCGCCAGCCTACGGACAGCAGCCGCCAGTCTACGGACAGCAGCCGCCAGTCTACGGACAGCAGCCGCAGACCTACGGACAGCAGTCAGTCTATGGACAGCAGTCAGTCTATGGACAGCAGCCAGTCTATGGACAGCAGCCGCCGAACGGACAGCGAGAACCCGCGCCGCAAGACGACACGATCCGCACACCGTATCAGTTCTGAACAGCGTAAGGGCAATCCCAGGTCCTTCGCGACCATCAAGCACCTGTACCTGTTTCTTGCAGCGTTGATGATCTTGTTTTTGACCAAGACCATGCTCATCGATGGCAGTAAGATCCGTATCAATACGTACAATCCCAGACTTGCGAACGCGGAGGAGCACTACGTCCGAGGTTCGATCTATGATGCCTCCGGCAACCAGTTGGCGTATACCAAAGTGGAAGCCGATGGTACAAAGACACGTGTGTATCCTTTTGGTGAAGCTTATGCCCATATCACAGGATACTCGTTGCGCAGTAAGACCTGCCTGGAGCTGGTCTTGAATGAAGCACTCCTTTCGTCCGATCGGTTTACGGATCAGCTGGAGTACCTGTTCGGTGGTGAAGATATCCGCGGCAACAATGCGATCCTCACGATCGACGGAGGACTGCAACAGAAAGCCTATGAGATGCTGAAAGACGTCCACGGGGCCATCGTGATCAGTGAACCTTCGACCGGCAAGATCCTGGCACTTGTATCCACCCCTTCTTATGATCCGAATACGGTATCGGAGGACTGGGAAGATCTGACCAGCCGTGACGATAGTCCCTTATATTCCCGCGCACTGCAGGGCCAGTACCCGCCTGGATCCACGTTCAAGATCATCACGAGCCTGGCCGCGTATCGCGATGGTTCTTTGCGCAATTATGAGTATGATTGCCAAGGCGAGGTGGAGATCGGTGCCACGACGCTGCCTTGCTATCACAGTACAGCGCATGGGCAGCAGGACATCTATGATGCCTTTGCTATTTCCTGCAACACGTATTTCGCGACACTTGGTCTTAAGATCGGTGGGGATGATCTTCGTAAAACAGCAGAATCCCTGCATCTCAACGATCGTATCGATTTCGTGCTGCCGCAGTCCATGTCGCACGTCACCGTTTCCGATGCGGACAACGAGCAGATGATCGCGGAGACGGCGATCGGACAGGGCCAGAATCAGATCACACCATTCTCCATGAACATGATCGCTTCCGCCATAGGAAATGGCGGTATGCTGTACAGACCGTACATCGTGGATCGTATCGAGAATACCGAAGGCAAGACCGTGGAGAAGTATCTTCCATCCATGTACGACAATGCCGTCATGAAAGCGGAAGAGGCTGAATATCTGGAAGGTCTGATGGACGGTGTCATCGCCTACGGTACTGCTTATATGCTCAATGACCTGCCCTGTGACGTCTATGGCAAGACGGGCACGGCGCAGATCGCGGAAGGTGATGATACAGAGCCTCATTCCTGGTTCACCGGATACACGAAGGTCGGCGGAAAGACCGGGATCGCCATCACCGTCATGATCGAGAACGGTGCGGAATCCTATCCCGCGCTGCCGATCGTCCATGATCTTTTGAACTATTATTACACACGATAAAAAGGAGTTTCCATGATAGGTTATGCTTTGCTGAAAGATGAGGCGCTGCCGGAGATCGGTTCGCATGGATATCTGTACAGGCATGAAAAAAGCGGCGCCTGCGTCTGCTATCTGAGCAATCCGGACGACGATAATAAAGTCTTCTGCATCAGCTTCCGCACACCGCCTGAGGATGACTGCGGTACGCCGCATATCATAGAACACACGGTCCTGTGCGGATCAGACAAGTATCCCCTGAAGGATCCCTTCATGCAGTTGGAAAAGGGTTCCATGAACACGTTTCTCAATGCGATGACCGGTTCTGATATGACGATGTATCCGATCGCCAGTCAGAATGCCAAGGATTTCCATACGTTGATGGATGTTTATATGGATGCGGTCTTCCATCCCTTCATCCGAAAGAGTAAGTATCCTTTCATGCAGGAGGGATGGCATTATGTTCCGGATCCGGAGGCGGATTCCGCATCGATCCAGGGCGTCGTATTCAACGAAATGAAGGGCGCCAGATCGGATCCGGAGGATATCATGGTGGACCGGGTGTATGCCCATCTGTTCCCTGACAACGCCTATCACTTCAACGCCGGCGGTGTTCCAGAGCATATTCCGGAGCTTACCTACGAGAAGTACATGGATTTCTATCAGCGGCATTATCAACCGTCCAACAGCATCATCTTCCTTTATGGCGACGGGGATCAGGAGGAGATCCTGGAGTATCTGGACAAAGAGTATCTCAGCCAGATGACCGACAGCGGTACTACCTATGCAGTTGCGGAGCAGAAACCTTTCTCAGCGCCGAAGCATGTGGTAGAGCCTTATGCCGCCATGGATGAGGACGATACCGTCTATTTCAGCTGTTCCTTCGCCCATGGCAGTTGGTCCGATACGACCTATATCAATTGTCTCAACCTGCTCGGGTATCTTTTGATCGAAGGAGATGGGGCGCCGCTCAGAGAAGCGTTGATCAAGCAAAAGATCGGTGACGACGTCTATTCTTCCGTTGAGACGGACATCAATCGTCCGGTCTTTTCGATCGTCGTCAAGAACGCGGATCCGGAGAAAGAGCAGCTCTTCTATGATACGATCCGCACCGTATGCCAGAAGATCGCGGAAGAAGGATTTGAGGAAGACCAGCTGGAAGGCGCTTTGAACCGCGCGGAATTCCGGATGCGTGAAGGCAACCAGTC
>JAILDJ010000219.1 GCA_024689505.1 Clostridiales bacterium | reverse complement strand
GATCAGCACCGCGGGGAACAGGCTGCCGGCCAACATACCGGCCTGCATATTATCTCCTGCTTGCTCTGTTATAAAACCAAACATTCCCGGGCCTACCGCTCCGCCAAGATCACCAGCCAGGGCCAGCAGCGCGAACATGGCTGTACCGCCGGTCACCAGGCGTTTGGACATGATACTGATCGTGCCCGGCCACATGATGCCGACGGAGAATCCGCAAAGGATACAGCCGATCAGGCTTACGACCGGCTGGTGCGACATCGCTGCCAGCAGGTAACACACAAGACACAGGATCCCGGATCCAAGCATATACTTTGTCAGATCCAACCGATCTCCGTACTTTCCATAGATCACACGGCTGATGCCCTGCATCACGGCGAACAAACATGGTCCTAACAGATCACCCAGATTCTTGCTGATCCCCAGTGCCGACTCTGTGAACGCGGAAGCCCATTGTCCCATGGACAGTTCCGAGGCTCCGGCACAGACCATCAGCACGATGCCCAGCCAGAACATCGGTACTTTGAACAGGCCGCTGATGGTCATGCCCTTGCCATCCTCTACCAGGTGTTCGATGGGACAGGTGGCGAAATTGAAGATATTGTAGATCGGGATCAGTGCCCAGAAACAGGCCATCCAACGCCAGTGTTCGATCCCGAAGACCGCAAAGAACGCTGTCGATATCAGTATGACGCCCACTACACCCCAGCAATAGAAGGAATGCAGCAGGCTCATGACCGCTTCCTTATGCTCGAAGGGACAGGCTTCCACGATCGGGCTGACCAGCACCTCGATCAGGCCGCTGCCGATCGCGTAGATCACAACACTGATGATGATGCCCACAAAGGGATCCGGCAGCAGATCCGGCAGAAAGGCCAGGCCGATCAAACCCAGCGCTGAGGTCACTTCCGAGGCTACGACACTGCGCCGGTAACCGATACGGTCCACATACTTCGCGCAGAACAGATCCACCAGCAGCTGCGTGAAAAAGAAGGTGGTGGAGATCAACGCGATCTTACCCAGTGAGATCCCGTAGATCTTGTGGAAACGCAGGAACAGAAGTGGTGCGAAGTTCGCTGATATCGCCTGTGTGATGAACCCCAGATAGCTGGCGATCAGAGTCTTTTTATAATTTTTCTTCATGTAGCAGGTCTTTCTTTACAGGTATTTCTTTACATATGCCACGAAGTGCCTCCAGTCTGACCGGCTGAGCGCATGGACGCCCGGTCTCATGTGGCTGCCCACGTGCTCTTTGGACAAGCCCAGCTTTTCATACACGGCACGGGCCGCCTGTGCTCCGGTCTGCTCCGCGATGGGATCCGCCCAGCCATCTTCCATGGCACTGGCCACGTAGACCCGGCGCGGCGCGATCCCTGCCAGCAGGAAATGAGCGTCCCACGGCATCTCCTCCGCTCTGCCCGCATACTCTTTATAGTGTGCATCGAACCAGAAGGGGAACACCCGGGTGATGTCTTCGATCGTTTCCCCATGGGTGCCACGGTTGATGGCCGCGCCAGCACAGCCGGAATCATTCGAGATGGTCAGTGCGAAACGCTCATCCATGAGACCTGCGCACAATGCAGTCTTGCCAAGGCGGGAATGTCCCACGACCGCAACTCTCTCAGCATCGATCTCAGGAACGGTCTCCAGATAATCCATGACCTTCGTCGCCGCCCAGGCCCAAAGCGCGATCTTACCAGGATCCTCCGGGCCGCGCGCTCTGCCCTGATACCATGCGCCTGCCAGGCCGTTGGTAAAATCATCATCGTCGGAAGTGACATCGGTGTAGTACATTACGGCAACACCCATCCCCTCCGCGACGATCTCTTCATAGGGCATCACGTGGATGGGATCGTGCAATGGGAAAGCGATGTGCAGGAAGGTCGCCGCCGCACCGTCTTTCGGCAAAGCCAGCCACAGTGGGAACGAATAGGTTCTGCCATCCCAGCACATCTTAAGCGCCACCTTACGATAGATGCCTCGCCCCTCGTCCAGACGCACGTCTTCGGCTTCCACGGTTCCCGTCACTTGAACGGGGATCTGCGGCATGAAACCGAACTCTTCTCTCTGCAGCAGCGCACAGATCGCCGCCCTGTTCTCTTCCCAAGGCCCTTCCGTTGGAACTTCCGGCAGATGCGCCATCAGCTCCTGCATAGCTTTCTTCTCGCAGGAGGTATAGGAGGCTTCCATGCCATGATGGAAGGCCTGACATTCCGTACAATGTCCATTTCGTGGGCAGCCTCTCTCCTTACCGCCAACGCAGGGACACTGCGACGGGGTATATAAATACGTGGGCTTCGTGGTCATGTGACCTCCCCTTTCCTTTATACTTTTCTGTGCAGGATCACCAGCGCACCGATGATCAGTACAACGCCGACACCCAGTCCGATCCATGGCATCTGAGTGAATCCGATGATCAGATATCCGATAGCACAGGCTACGGCCACCAGCGTCGCGTACGGGATCTGCGTCTCCACGTGCCGGATATGCTGACATTCCGCACCGGTGGACGCCAGGATGGTAGTGTCCGAGATCGGCGAACAATGGTCGCCATATACCGAACCGGCCAGTGTCGCTCCGAGCGCGGGGATCATGATCGCACCGGAAGCATCGGTCTCACAGATCATGAGCACGATGGGGATCAGCATCCCGAAGGTGCCCCAGGACGTACCCATGGAGAAGGACATCAGTGCGGCGATCACGAAGATCAGGAACGGCAGCAGTGCCAACGGCAGATTGGAGGTGCTGACAAAACTCGAAATGAATTCTCCCGTGCCGATCATCTCACGGCACACGCCGCCCAACGTCCAGGACAGGATGAGGATCAGCATTGGAGGAACGATACTGCCGATGCCTCCGACGATGGCTTCCACAAACGCCTTCGGTTTGATGATCTTGCGGGGGATGTACATAATGAATGCAGTGACAAGAGCTGCAAAAGCACCTAACGACAGTCCGCCCGTGGGGTTCTCGCCGATCGCCTCGGAGAAGGGAACGCCGTGGAAGAACCCACCGACATAGGCCATGCCCAGGATCGCGCACACGATGAGTACAAGGATCGGCAGTGCCAGATCCCAGACGGTGCCTCGAGGCCGCCCCTCCTTGGGATCTGCTTTCTCCTCCTCCGCGATCGGGTTGCCTTCGATCGCAGCCCGCTCCTCAGCTTTCTTCATCTTGCCAAAATCCTTACCGGAAACACAGATAAAGACCACCATCAGGATCGTCAGCAGTGCATACAGGTTGTACGGGATCGTGGACAGAAACGCGCGGAAGCCATTGGTATCGCTGATATAGGAGGCCACTGCCACCGCCCAGGACGAGACTGGTGCAATGATGCAGACCGGCGCTGCCGTGGCATCGATGATATACGCCAGCTTCTCACGGGAGATCTTTTGACGATCATAGATCGGCCGCATGACCGTGCCCACTGTCAAGCAGTTGAATCCATCATCGATGAAGATCAACACACCCAGTATCGCCGTCGCAAGTCTGGTCGCTGTTTTGCTTTTCAGCTTCTGTCCCGCCCAACGGCCATACGCCTCCGTGCCGCCGGAACGTCCTACCAGCGTGACCACAGCCCACAAAAAGGCCAGGAAAACGATCATATAAGAGTTGTCCGCGATCTTTCCTGCCATCATATCGAACATATGGGCGAAGATCGCAACGAACGGTTCACCGGCAGCAATCACGTAGATCGCCATGCCGGAGAGTACTCCAAGAAACAATGAGGAATAAACTTCTTTGGTGATCAAAGCCAGTACGATGGCGATGATCGGCGGAAGGATCGAAAAAATGCCTGTTTGAATCATGATAAAACCCTTCTATATCTCCGTAGAGACGCATTTCACCGACACCAGGATCAAAACTTTATTTATATTTCGGCAGCCAGTCGCCATGGGCTTCGATCAGATCGTCTACCATAGCACGGATCGTATCGATATCCAGCTCAGAAGCAGTATGCGGATCCATCATGGCCGCCTGATAGATATGGTCCTTCTTCAGAGTGACCGCCGCTTCGATGGTCAGCAGCTGCACGTTGATGTTGGTCATGTTCATGGCCGCAAGCTGCACCGGCAGACGTCCCACATGGCAGGGATTGATGCCCCGTCCGTCAACAAGACACGGGACTTCGACGCAGGCATCATAGGGCAGGTTCTCGATCAGGCCGCCGGTATTGAGTACATTGCCGCCGATCTTATACGGATCGCCTGTCACGATCGACTCCATGATATGAGAGGCATACTCTTTGGATCTCTCGTGCGCGAGGCTGCCCTTCTGACGCAGTTCTTCCAGCTCTTTCTGCCAGCCTGCGATCTGGTTCACGCAGCGGCGCGGATACTCATCCAGCGGAATATTGAACTTCTCGATCAACTCCGGATACTTGCTCTTGATGTAGAACATGTTGTATTCCGCATTGTGTTCACTGGACTCGGTGCAATAGTACCCCAGTTTGTCGATATAATCGAAGCGCACCATATCATGATGCTTCTCTTTGTTCTTTTCTTTCGCGCGGCGGCGGATCTCCGGATACAGATCCTCGCCTTTTTTGTTTTTGATCTCCAGCAGCCAGGCCATATGGTTGATACCTGCGATCAGTTCCTTGCGGCCTTCCAGTTGGTCTTCCATACCCAGCGATTTTAAGAGCCAGTGGGAGCAGACCTGCACGCTGTGGCAGAGACCGACCGTCTTGACGCCGGTATAACGCAGCATATACCCGGTCAGCATGGCCATGGGATTGGTGTAATTCAGGAACCAGGCATCCGGACAGACTTCTTCCATATCCCGGGCGAAGTCCGCCATGACAGGGATGGTCCTGAGCGTCCGCATGATGCCGCCGATGCCCAAAGTATCACCGATCGTCTGGCGCAGGCCATATTTCTTCGGGACCTCGAAATCGATGATCGTGCAAGGATCGTACAAACCCACTTGAATGGCATTGATAACGAAGTCCGCGCCACGCAGTGCATCTTTGCGCTGTTCCACGCCGAGCCAGGTGGTGATGGTCGCCGTATTTCCCATCGTCTTGTTCATCATACCGATGATCTCGGCGCTCTCTTCCAGACGCTTCTGGTCGATGTCATACAACGCGAACTCCGCATCCCGCAGATACTCGCTGCACAGACA
>JAILDJ010000218.1 GCA_024689505.1 Clostridiales bacterium | reverse complement strand
GCCTGCTATTCAATTCGATTGTCCGTTTCATTTGAATCTCCGCAAAGCAACGGTAATGACGCTTTCGATGATCTTATCCACGGTATCAAAATCGATCTGGACTCCGCGTTCCTTCTCAAGCTCGTAGAACAAATCGTCGATCTCCTGGGCAATCCGGTTGTGGATATCCTTATTGGTCTGCCAGTCAACCATATCATGCTTTTCGATGATCGCGGTAATCGCCAGGGCAGCATCTGTAACCGTGTCCAGGTTCTGGTTCAAATCGATCACATCATCCAGAATCGCGCTGACCACGCCGTAAAACGCCTGAGCATGGACGTTGCCCTTGATCCGTTCCGGGTAGACGATATTGGTCGTTCCTTCCCGGTAATCGGCCATGATGGACTTCATCTTATCCAGATACTCCGCCTCGGAGATCACCCGGTTTTTATAATCCTCCAACGCATCCTTGATCCGCTTGGAAAAACTATCATAGTAAGCCGGATTCTCGTCACGGTTCGCTTTGATGCTTTTGGCCATGTGTGACCGGATCGCATCCGCCTTGGACCGCAGAGAGCCCAATTCCTCCAGTTCTTTTTCCAGTTCATCCTTATCGAGAATATCGACGGGATTGGTGATCTGCTTGATTCCGGCAACGGACAGGTGCGTATCCAGGAGATTCTGCATCTGTTTCTCATACTCTGCATTGTCAATGGCGTCTGCATAGCGCACTTTCACACTTCTGCGGACTTTCGAGAAGAAGATGAATTCATCCTGGTGTTTTTCCAGCTCCTCCCGCTCAAACGCGGCATACGCTTTTTCGGAATTCAGCACCGCGTTCAGCGCTCGGCCGAAAACGCACAGCCCGTCGTAGAAATGCCCGCGTGTTTCCTCGTCCGCGAGGAAGAGTTCGACTTCTTCCGTATCCCGGCGATTCTTTAGAGAGACAAAAAGGTCACAAAGATGGGAATACGCTTCCCGCAGCCTGCCCACGCAGGCCATGACGTCCACGACGACGCCCTTCAGGTCTTCCGCTTCAAACTGCTCCAGTCCCGCGCCGCTGTAAAGCTCCATTGCAGAGTCCAGCTTTTTGAGCAGTCCTCGATAGTCTACGATCAAGCCATAGTCTTTCCCGTCATAGAGCCGGTTCGTGCGGGCAATGGCTTGCAAAAGTCCATGTTCCTTCAACTCTTTGTCGATATAGAGCACTTGCGTCAGCGGCGCGTCGAAGCCGGTGAGCAGTTTGCTGCACACGATCAGAATATCGATCTCGCCGTCAATGAACTTGTTCTTTATCGTATCCTCATAGTCGTCCGCGTTCCCATACTGCGCCATCATGCGGTTCCAGAAGTCAACGACCACATTGTCGGTGCTCTCGTCCACTTCTTCGGACCCTTCCCGCATATCCGGCGCAGAAATCACCACCGCGGCGGTCAGATCGCCAAACTGTTCAAAGCATTTGAGATAGCGGATCGCGTCCCGCTTGTAATTGCAGGCAAGCATCGCCTTGAACCCGGTACTTTTATATCCTTCGACAAAATGCAAATCGATATCCAGCGCGATCCTCTTGATGCGCGCCTCTGTGGATGCAAGCCGTTTCATGCTGCTCCACTTGTCCCGCAGGTCTGCCCTTTGGGCAGGGTTCAGCCGCTTTGTTACCTGATTGAACCATAGGTCGATATTCTCTTCGTCCACATTCTGATCCACAAAACGCCCCTCATAAATCAGCGGGACGATAGCGTTATCTTCCACGCCGTCCTTGATCGTGTAAGTATGGATCAGCTTTCCGAAACGTGCCATGGTGTTCTTTTCGCTCTTCATCAGCGGCGTTCCGGTAAATCCGATGTAGCACGCATTAGGAAAAACCGTCCGCATTTTTGCCGCGAGTGAACCGTAATTTGACCGATGACTTTCATCCACCAGCACGAAAATGTCTCTGGAACTATTCTTCAGGCCGCTGCTTTCCACGGTGTTGAATTTGTTGATGATGGACGTGATCACATCCGCCGAACCGCTGTTGATCAGCTCGATCAAGTGCTTGCCGCTGGTAGCCCGTGCAGGGGACAGGCGCGTATGGGAAAACGTCTTTGCGATCTGCTTGTCCAGCTCTTTGCGGTCTGTCACGATCACGACGCGGGGATTCAGACTGCGCATCGTTTCCAGAATGTATTTGGATACCATGACCATCGTCAGGGATTTCCCACTGCCCTGCGTATGCCAGATCACGCCGCTCTGGCGATTGCCGGCGGCGTCGTCGGTGTTGACGGTCCTGATGATCTCTTCCACGGCGAAGAACTGCTGATAGCGGCAGATCTTCTTGACGTTGGCGTCGTAGATCACAAAATACTTCGTCAGCTTCATCAGCCGTTCCGGCGCCAGGAGGGAGATCAGATCCCGGTCCTGGCGGGTGGGAGTGCGGCCTGCTACATGCTGCTCAACCAGCTTGTCTAGCCACGCGGTATCCTGCTCTTTCCAAATGCTCCAAAACCGCTTCCCGGTGCCGCAGGTGGCATACTTGACCGCGTTTTTATTGGTTGCGACGACGATCTGCGCGAATTTGAACAGTTGGGGGATATAGTCCTTGCCTTGGTTGCGGATCATCTGTTCGACTGCCTGCTCCTCGCTGACCATCGGCGCTTTGCACTCGATGACCGCAAAGGGAATGCCGTTGACGAACAGCACAATATCGGGGCGGGCATTCTTCTGCCTGTCCCAACTGTCGCAGGAATACTCCTCTGTAACATGGTAGACGTTGTTTTCCGGGTTATCCCAGTCGATGTATTTGAGGTTGAAACTCTTGGAGGTGCCGTCCGAGAGCTTTTCCGGATAACTCTTGCCCAGCATCAGTGCGTCGTAGATCTTCTCGCTGGTGCGGATCAGCCCATCCGTCAGTGGCTCGTCCAGATCGGACACAGCCTTTTCGATATTGTCTGCGGTAAACTTGTAGGTGACGCCGCCGAACTCGAATTGGTTGATCAGGCTGAGCTGCTTTCGCAGGATATCCTTGAGCAATACGCCGGTCAGCGTCCCCCGCTCCCGCATACACTCTTCGGGAGAAATATAAGTATAGCCCAGCTTGCACAACAGCTCGATAGCCGGGTATTTGCTGACATTGTCCTCCAGATAGAGGTCGGATTGGGATTTGTAGCTCATTGCTGCTGCTCCATTATTCCAAGTTGCCTTCGATCATGGATTTGATTTCATCTAATCCAGAGTTGAGTTTCTTCCTCTCCCGGTCCGGAACTTGCTCTGGCGGCATTTCAAGCATTTGTTCCATTCCTCGCGCAAGTTTATAAAGGTTTGTGGGAATCTCCAGGGTTTTCTGCTCTCTTTTCATGGCTTCACGGGCAGCGATCTCATCAACGATCTGCTTCATATACTTGGTGAGGTTGCTCCGTGCGCTGTAATCTGCCGGTGCGTAGAAGCTGATACGGCCATCTGTATACAGTTGATAGACCTTTCTCCGCTTATCACTGGACGGGTCAAAAACGCCGACCGAATAACCGCCTTTGCTTTTCACGAGCCGCATACAGGGGATATCCGTGGCGCTGTCTCCGATGTAAACGATATTTTCATAAGGAATCCTCAGTTGGGCATCCGGCATACTGTCATTCACTCTCTCGTCATACTCTTCCATAAAACCCTTTGCAATCCGGAAGATATACTGCGTTTTAGTTGTGTAGTTGATGGCCTGCGCGGGCCATTCTGCGACCCCATCGGCAGAATAGAGATAGGAAGATGCATAGATTCTTTTGAACTGTGACGCGATCCCGCTTCCCTCGATGATCTCTTTCAAGCCGGAGGAAATGATGTAGTGTTCCAGCTCAATGCCCTTCTTCGCAGCGTATTGATTCAGCCGTTCAAACCATGTTTCCACGCCTTTGAAGAGCGGAACGTCAGCTCCGATTTGTCGGAAGTATTCCTTCCGAATGGGAAGCCTTTTCAATCTGGAGTAATTGAGCAGCTGATACATCCACGCCAGATTATTGTCCATCAGGTTATTCTTGGCCAAAGCGTTCGCTTCGTCCCAGAATGTTTGCTTATCGACGCCGAAAGACGGGATCAGCGTGAAGGTCTGCATATCGTCCGGTGACAG